>JAOAIJ010000027.1 GCA_026414765.1 Clostridia bacterium
TAGAGCATGCGGCTGTTAACCGCAGGGTCGTAGGTTCGAGTCCTACTTGAGGAGCCATTTGGGCCTTTAGCTCAGTTGGTTAGAGCAACCGGCTCATAACCGGTTGGTCCGGGGTTCGAGTCCCTGAAGGCCCACCATAAAAGAACAAGGAGTTATTTAAGCTCCTTGTTCTTTTTTTCTATATAGTTATCAAATGTATCACTGCCGACTTGTTGAAAAATTACACCTAAAGAATTGTTTGATTTGTCTTTGTGTCTGATGCTTGAAGTAAAATCTGAATTATGCATTATAGTGTCTGATGCAGTTTCAATATCTTTAATATATTTACCTCTAAAGTTTTGAATCATTATTTGCCTCCTGTTTACTGGGAATTTTATCTGACAAAGGATATTTTTTGTGATACAATCATTAATATGTTTATCTCTCACAAATTTTGAATAAAAGAAATTTGTTAAATATTAAACATGTTTTTCAACAAACTGTATTTTCAACTCTATATTGGTATATGATACTTTTGAGAACTTAATCATTAATATTATTATGCTCATTTACTTATGAAAAAATTATTAAGTTGCTGTATATTTGAATTTAGGAAAGTAACTCGGAGGCATTAATGGAGCTAAAAGGGAGACTTAAGCTGATAGCAGATAAAATCCCCGTATGTAGAACAGCATGTGATATTGGAACGGATCATGCATATATACCTATTTATCTGGTACAGAAAAATATATGTGAAAAAGTAATAGCCTCGGATGTCAGGATTGGCCCGGTAGAAGCAGCACGGAAAAATACATGTCATTATGGACTCAATGGAAAAATAGAAGTCAGACTTGGAAATGGTCTGGATACAATCGCTGAAGAAGAAGCTGAAGCTATTATTATAGCTGGTATGGGTGGAACACTTATATCGGAAATAATACTAAGAGGAATAAAGCTGGCAAGGAAAGCAAAGTATCTGGTAATACAGCCCATGAATGATCTTGAAATAGTGAGAAAAATGCTTTTGGATAACGGATTCGAAATATATGATGAGGAACTGACGGAAGAAGGTACAAAGCTTTATAATGTAATTTGTGCCCGCTGGACAGGGGAAAAGGCTATTGTTGAAGAAAATATTTATTATCATATAGGCAGACGGTTGATAGAAAAAAATGACCCTTTACTAAAGTTTCTTATTTCACGAAAGATTGTACAGTTAGACAGGGCATTAGAAGAGCTACGGAATGCAAAAGAAATGAATAGGGGAGTTGTTGATATTTATAGTGCTCTGTTAAAGGATTTGAGAAAACTTAAACAGGGTTATTTAGTATAAAGTTTTTAGTGGAATGAATAGGGACAGCCGTTTATCAAACTCTACGCACTCTTAAGGCTGAACTACGGATTCTGGAGTGCGTTGACTATACCTAGGAGGATACATAATGAAAATAAAGTGTAAGGACATAGTAAGCTTTCTTGAAAAATTAGCTCCGCCAGATCTTGCTGAAGATTGGGATAATGTAGGACTTATTCTTGGAAGTAGCAGACAGGTAGTGGAAAAAGTATTGGTATGCCTGGATGTAACTGATAAGGTTGCTGAAGAGGCAGTAAGTAACGGAATTGATCTGATCGTCTCCCATCATCCTCTTATATTTAAGGAAATGAAAAGAATTACAGAGGATGATTTTAAAGGGAAATTAATATATAATCTGATAAAAAACAATATAAGCGTATACAGTGCCCATACAAATCTTGATGTGGCAGATGGTGGGATAAATGAATGTCTTGCTGAGATTATTGGCTTGAGGGAAGTTAAAAACCTAAATAAGTATAAGAGTGAAAAGCTATATAAAATAGTAGTATTTGTACCTGCAGATAGCATTGAAAGAGTCAGAGAGGCTATGTGCAATGCTGGAGCGGGTTGGATTGGAAATTACAGCGATTGTTCATTCAGTATAAAAGGAACTGGAACTTTCAAGCCTTTAGAAGGAACCAACCCTTATATGGGCAAAAAAGGGATTTTGGAAAAGGTTGATGAATACAGACTGGAAACAATTGTGCCCCAAAGCCTCCTAAACAATGTTATAGATGCAATGCTAAATATACATCCATATGAAGAAGTGGCTTATGACGTATATGAGCTGGCAAGAAAGGGAAAAGAGAATGGCTTGGGAAAAGTAGGCCTACTAAGTAAGCCTATGAAACTGGAAGAGTTTTTGATGCATATTAAGAAAGTCCTTAATGCAGAAAATGTAAGACTAATCGGAAACAGTCAAAAGGAAATCAAAAAAGTAGCTGTTTTTTGTGGCAGCTTTGATCAGGAGTATTCCGGTATAGAAAAGTCGGGTGCAGATATTTTGGTAACAGGCGATATAAAATACCATACAGCTTTAGAAATGATTGAAAAAGGTTTATGTGTAATAGATGCCGGGCACTATAACACTGAAAGAATTATTGTACCAAAGCTGGTCAGTCTCATAAATGATAAATTTAAAGGTATAAAAGTTGCTGCCAGCGACATGGAAGAAGACCCAATAAAATTCAGTTGACATCAAAATAATAAGAGTGTAAAATAATAAATCTGATAAAGATAAAAACATGAGTAAGCCAGATGATCGCATGTACAGTACCGAAAGGTCGTATATGAGGAAAGTCCGGGCTCCAAAGGGCAGGGTGCCGGGTAACTCCCGGTGAAGGCGACTTTAAGGAAAGTGCAACAGAGATATACCGCATTCTGGAGACTTGAGACTGGAGACTTGAGGCTGGAATAAGAGTAGCTAAAAAGAAATTTTATTTCGGTTTCAAGTATCCGGTCTCTGGAAACTGGTTTGTAAGGGTGGAAAGGTGAGGTAAGAGCTTACCAGCGACATGGCGACTTGTCGGTCTATGTAAACCCCACCTGGAGCAACACCGTAGAGGGACATATTGGTTGCCCGCCAGTCCCGTGTAGGTGGCTTGAACTTTGCAGAAATGTAAGGTCTAGATAGATGATCATCAAATACAGAACCCGGCTTACAGACTTACTCATATTAAATATTAAAAGCACCCGCTTTAATGACGGGTGCTTTTGTTTTATATCTTGAATATTTTGATATTTTCAGAAAGCTTTCTTATCAGGGTATTCAGAGTGTTTATCGAATCGACAACTTCTTCTATGGAAGCAGCTTGCTGTTCTGTAGAAGCACTGATTTCCTCAGAGCCTGCTGAAGATTCTTCGGTAATAGCTGATATGTTCTCAATTGCATTCAACACCTTGTCTTTTGCGGCATCTATATCAGCTACATCGTTGTTTAAAGCTTCAATTTCCTTTATTACCATGTCTGATGCAGACCTAATATCACTAAACACCTGGACTGTATCATTAAGTGATACATTTGCTTCAAGTACTATCTGTTCTGCAAATTTCATGGTTGAATCGGTTTCAGATATAACATTTCGTATTTCGTTTATTATGTTATAAATTTCCTTTGTTGCTGTTGCTGATTCATCTGCCAGTTTCCTTATTTCTTCTGCCACTACGGCAAAACCTTTACCGGCTTCTCCAGCTCTGGCTGCTTCAATTGCTGCATTTAAAGCCAGCAGGTTTGTCTGATTTGCGATAGTACTTATAGTGGAAATTATATTTACGATTGATTTAGATTTCTGAGAGATTTCCTGAATGCTGCTGCCAACCTTTGAAGCAGCTTCCGTATTCTTCCCAAACTTGTATTCAAGTTCCCTGATCACATCTATCCCTGTTTCATTTTTCTTCTGTAAAGCCAAAGTATTTTCTATGGTAGCTCTGGATTTAAATGTTATCTCTTCTATTTTATCAGATAGTATTTTAGCTGTGCTTACACAATCCTGAGCCTCGGAAGCCTGAGTTGATATACCGGAAGCTATCTCCTGTATAGTAACGGAGATTTGCTCACTCGCTGCTGCAACCTGTTTTGAAGAGGTTAAAACAACATCTGATAGATTTTCTGATTTTTCAGAAACCTGCTGCAAATCTTCTATAAGCTTACGGATAGTATTCACGGCAGTGTTGAGTGATTTTTCCGTTTGTCCGAATTCATCCTTGCGGGTGCTTATTAAGTCTTTAGAAAGATCACAATTTGATAATTGAAAAGCATAATCATTGATTTTCCCAAGAGGTTTTCTGATATATATGGCAAAAATTATTGATATAGCAATACCTGCAATGATAAAAATCAATGTAAGTACTACAGACTTAATTCTTAGCGACAGTATTTCCTTGAAAAATTCATCCTTTGGTGCAGACATAGCTAACGACCAATCAGTGCCTTCTATAGGAACATACGTCATGTATTTTGTAATGCCCTCAAACTTATAAGTAGTAAATTCAGACTTTCCAGCAATCATATTTTTTATACCATTTGCAAGTTCTAAATAAGAAGAATCCTTTTCTGATTCCTTAATAAAATTCTTCTTATTGATTACAAAATCTATTTTAGGATGTGCTATAATTTCACCTGCACCGTTAACCATGTATGCATATCCGGTATCTGCAATTTTTATATTCTTCATTGCATTATAAATCGTTGTAGGTTCAAGAGTCGCGGTAATCACGCCGACTATGTTTCCACCTGAGGGAGACAGAATAGGAGCAGCACATACCATAACAAGCTTATTATCTATCTTACTGATAAGAGGAGAGGTGATTACAGTTTTTCCCTGCTTGGCTTGCTTGAAATAATCTCTTTCCGAAAGGTCGGTAGTGGTACCGTTTGTTGATTTTGCCATTCCCTGAAGGTCTAAGATCTGAAATCTTTGTATCCCCAATCTCTCCACTTCCTGTTTTAGAACAGGCAACTGTTCGTCCCAGACCATAGACTGTATTTCACTCCTAAAAGCTACACCCTCAACAGAAGTTTTAATACTACTAACTTCTTTCTCAAGCAAATAGGCATTGTCAGTAACCCTTTCTTGAAGAAATTGCTTGACATTGTTCTCTAGTGCCCTTGTGCCATTTGAAACATAAATGAAACCGCTTATAAATGAAATAAGTAATAAAATCAAAGACAAAAGGATAATTATTTTTAAACCGATACCTTTGAATAATCCTGAAAGCATGCTATCACTACGTACTTTGAAAATAGATTCCATAAGCTGGCTGCCCCCCTAAATATTGATGTTATGCTTGATATTGGCTATAGAAGCAAAATAGAAAAAATAAAGCTTTTTGATCGTTACCCAAAATTGAAATGAAAAATTACAATAAATATTATATCTCAATATCCAAAAAAAGACAATAGAAACCTCAAAATTACATAACATAACAATATACAACACTATTTTTATATAATACACAGGTTTAAAAGAAAAAGAAAGCAGCAAGTAATATTTTGTATTCAAAAAATAAATACTAAGCTTGAATATGAATAATTAATAGATGACTACAGGCATATTTATTCTGCATAAAATAAGGATGTGATTAATTGAATCAACAAAACAAAGTAACATTTGGAAGGGCATCAATTGAAGAAGCCTGTGAAGAGAAAGAAAAATGCAAAGATATTGAAAACATTAAAGATACGGGAACAGCAGCAATAACAAACCCAAGGGGGAATATCCACTGTCTGACGATAATCGGACAGATAGAAGGGCATATTATACTACCGCCTCAAAACAAGACTACAAAATATGAACATGTAATACCTCAGTTGGTAGCTATAGAAGAAAATCAGGATATTGACGGACTACTTCTGATACTGAATACGGTAGGAGGAGATGTAGAAGCAGGTCTTGCCATAGCCGAAATGGTGGCAAGCATGGCAAAACCGAATGTTTCACTTGTTTTAGGCGGTGGACACAGCATAGGAGTGCCTATGGCAGTCTCAACAAATTATTCGTTTATAGCGCCATCAGCAACGATGACAATACATCCTCTGAGGTTGAATGGTATGATTATCGGAGTGCCACAGACATATGAGTACTTTGATAAAATGCAGGACAGAGTTGTACAATTTGTTTCAAAGAATTCAAAAATCTCAAGAGAAAAATTCAGAGATCTGATGTTGAAAACAGGGGAATTGGCTAATGATGTAGGTACGGTACTGTTTGGTGAAGAAGCGGTAAGAAATGGTCTTATAGACGAAGTTGGAGGTTTGTCGGAAGCATTGAACAAGCTTTACGAGATGATAAAAATAGAAAGAGAAAACAAACTAAATAAGGAGCCGGGAGGTAATCTTCAGTGATATTTCACTCTGTGATCCCTATTGATGTGGTGATGGGAAATGGCTACAATAATTCTATAGAAAACAGTTATGTAGAAATGGATTATCTGGGTGAGAAAATACAGGTTTCTCCGTTAGAAAACAACAGGTACATGATAAACAGGCTTATAAGCACCTCACCTAAAGCTTATCTGAATCCGAAACTTCAGCCTGGAACCGTAATTGAAAAATAAAGGAGTACGCTATATAGGCAAAAAGACAAGTTTGTATAACATGATGCTGTAAGAGTACAAAAGAATACTTTACTGAGTATAAAATACTATAGTAAATATATATGAAATATGATATATTTAATGCTGAAACTAGATTAGGGCTAAGGATAGCAAACTAAGAATCCTCAGCCTTTTTTCGGGGGTCTTAGAGTGAAGGCGAAAAA
Source organism: Clostridia bacterium (assembly GCA_026414765.1). Classification (NCBI taxonomy): domain Bacteria; kingdom Bacillati; phylum Bacillota; class Clostridia; species Clostridia bacterium. Next base: position 6,589 of record JAOAIJ010000027.1, read on the forward strand.
AACACAAAAGAAGAGATATAAGCGAAAGGAAAGCGGTTTTGTTCAATACAACCAGGAAATTATAGGGATACTGGTGCTAACTTTTGGTGTACTTGTATCACTAAGCTTCTACTATAAAAATTCGGTAGGAATGTTTGGAAGGTTTATAAAAGAGCTTCTTCTGGGTTTTATAGGTATTCCTGCTTATGTATTACCTGTATTGATAATCGTTTACGCATTTTTTATCATATTTAAAAAGAACAGCAGGAATTTTAATCTTAGGGTACTATATTCAATTATTCTAATAGTGATCATATCATCAATGATTCACACAGGATTTTATAGTGAAAAGGATTATGAAAATCTGACTCCTGTGAGAAGCATATATAAGTTTTACGACAGTGGTCTGAGCTTGAGCGGTGGAGGAATTCTGGGAGGATTGATAAGTGCACCTTTTTTGATGATGTTCCAGGTATTGGGCACTATCATTATACTCACTACTCTTTCGATTATAGATATAATTTTATTAACCAACATATCCATAGCAAACTTTATAAGGAATATAAAAGGACTTTTTGTAAAAATATTTAGGAAATCTGTAACTACGTTGAAGGAAGCAGCTGAAAGAAGGAAAGAAGATAATAAATATGAGGAAGAGATGGAGATTGTCGGCGATGAAGATGATTTGAGTTTGCAGTTCAAGCCGGTTTCTAACGTTATAGATTTCAAAATTGAAAAAACTTCAAGGGAACTAAAAGAAAAAACAGGCAATAAATCCGGAAAAGTAGAAAAAGAGGATAATCAGACAGAAATTGAACCTATCGAGTTTATAATGAAGGATTTGAAAGAGAGTACTGCGGTAGAAATCAATAAGATAAAAGAAAAGGCAGCAGCACCAAAAATAGAAGCGTCAATAAATATTTATGATGGGAAGAAGGAAGCTGCACAGCCCCCTGTAAGTGAAAAGCTGATTGAAAAGGAAGTTGCCCAACATAACCATATTCATAATAGTGAATATAATTATCCTCCTTTTGAACTGCTGAGTGAGAATTCCGCTGACGGACAGGATTTGAAGGCATTAAAAAGCAGTGCGCTTGAAGGAGCACGTAAACTGGAAGATACGCTAAAGAGCTTTGGGGTGGAAGCAAAAGTTATAAATATCAGCCGTGGACCTGCTGTCACAAGGTATGAACTACAGCCAAGTCCTGGTGTAAAGGTCAGTAAAATAGTTAACCTCTCGGATGATATATCTCTAAATCTTGCTGCATCAGGGGTAAGAATAGAAGCTCCTATACCCGGAAAAGCAGCTATAGGTATAGAAGTTCCTAACAAAGAAGTGACACCTGTTTTCCTTAGAGAGGTAATAGAGTCCGATGAGTTTTCCAAATTCCAGTCAAAGCTTGCGTTTGCCGTTGGTAAGGATATATCAGGAGAAAACATTGTCGCTGATATAGCAAAAATGCCACATTTATTGATTGCAGGTGCAACTGGTGCAGGAAAAAGTGTATGCATAAACAGCCTTATAATAAGCTTGCTCTACAAAGCATCCCCTGATGAAGTGAAGCTTCTTATGGTAGACCCAAAAGTTGTTGAGCTTGGAGTTTATAATGGGATACCTCATCTTCTGATTCCTGTAGTAACCGACCCGAGAAAAGCTGCAGGTGCTTTAAACTGGGCTGTACAGGAAATGGTAAACAGATATAAGTTATTTGCGGAAAAAGGTGTAAGAGATATAAAAGGATACAATGCTATGCTCAGAGCTTCCGGAGAAATGGGAGGATTGCCGCAGATTGTCATTATTATCGACGAGCTTGCAGACTTGATGATGGTTGCACCGAATGATGTAGAGGATGCTATTTGCAGGCTTGCACAGATGGCAAGAGCTGCAGGAATGCACCTTGTTATAGCAACACAGAGGCCTTCTGTGGATGTCATAACAGGTATTATAAAGGCTAATATTCCATCCAGGATTTCTTTTGCAGTTACATCCCAGGTAGATTCAAGAACGATTCTCGACATGGCAGGGGCTGAAAAGTTGTTGGGAAAAGGGGATATGCTTTTTTATCCTGTTGGGGAACCAAAACCGATAAGGGTTAAAGGGGCATTTGTAACTGAAAAGGAAGTAGAGAATGTAGTAGAGCATATAAAGTCTCTTGGAAATGCAGAATATGACGAAAATATTATAGAAGAAATAAACAGTGAAAACGTTCCCGAAGAAAAAGATCCGGGTGATAACGACGAACTTTTACCTCAAGCTATTGAACTTGTTGTTGAGTCTGGCCAGGCTTCAGTTTCACTTATTCAAAGGAAATTCAAAGTGGGATATGCAAGAGCTGCAAGAATTATAGATCAGATGGAGGAAAGAGGAGTAGTAGGAGGATATGAGGGAAGCAAACCCAGACAGGTACTGATGACCAGGCTGCAATGGCAGGAAATGCAAATGGCAAACAATCAGTAAGCATACAGATGCATTATAAATATGACCTGGGTTATATTTATAATGCATTTACTTATACAGCTATGATGATTACAGATGACAAACAATTTATTTCAGTTTTTTCTCAATTTTATTTCTACTTGTCAAGTTCCTACTGTCTATTTATAATGGAGGGGTTGTATGTCGATTATTGTAGCATTTACCATATTGATGATGATATTACTCATCGGATATATGGCCTACCGGCTTTATTTACGAAGAAAGCCACTTGTTCTCATATTTCTTTGTTTTCAGATTTTTTCCACAACTCTGGCGGTTTTCAGCTTTATTAATGACATAGACGTACTAAAAACATACTATATAGAGGCTACATTTATATTAATGGGAATTATCATACCGGCTATGTTTTTTATTTATGATTATAGAAAAATGGTAAACAAGATAAGAAGCCATGGTATATTTGAAGGTTTTATAGAAGCTGTACCGAGAGAGCTTTTGCCGGATCAAAATATAAATACCGATAAAAGGTATATAAATCCTATCATTAAAGAACGCCAGATACCTGATCTAATGAACGACATTTCACTTAATAAGGACGATATCCTGAGAAATACAAAAAAAAGTCTTACACAGGCTCAATTATATATAAACAATAAAGATTATGAAAATGCATATGAAATATACAATACTCTGATTAAGCTGATAAGCAGCAATCCGGGTTTGCACTATAATTTAGCCAATATATGCTACTTGAAAGGGAATTATTCTGATGCGGTAAATAGCTATAAGAAAGTACTTGATATTAATGAGAACTTAATAAAAGGAACGGATGCATCCGGTGACTGGCGGACAGCAGATAAAAACAAAAGAGAGGCCGGAAGCGCAAAATCGGAATCAGAAATAAGATATGAAGAATATATGGTGTATTATAATCTCGGTAATGCACAGTTTAAGCTTAATAAATTTGAACAGGCAATAGATTCATACAAAAAAGCTCTTGATATCAATCCAGGGCTTGAAGACGCAAATGAAAACATAGCCAGAGCATTGATTTCACTTAATAAGATAAATGAAGCAATAGATTTTTATAAAAAAGTGGTAGAAGGCGACAGTAACAATTACAGGGTTCATTATGTAATAGGTAAGCTTTACAACGAAATCAGGAATTATGATGAAGCAATAATCGAATTGCAGGAAGCGCACAGGATTAAGCCGTCATGCAAGGAAACCTGTGAACTTATGGGGCAGGTATTTGCAAAAGTAGGAAGACATTCTGATTCAATAGCAATATTTCATAAGCTGATAAAACTGGCTCCTGAAGACTATAAAGCATATTACAGCATTGGTACCTCATATTACAGAACAGGAGAAAAAGAAAAGGCTATAGAGTATTTCAAAAAGTCAATAGAGATCAAACCTGATAGCTATAAAAGCTATTATAACCTTGCTGTGGCATTAGATGAGACAGGAATGCAGGATGAGGCTATAACCGCATTTAAGAAGGTAATAGATATAAAAGTTGACTTTATTGATGCATATAATAACCTTGGAATAATACTTTCTACTATGGGAAGACATCTTGAAGCGCTTGATATATATGTAAAAGGTTTGAATAAGAATCCTGAGGAATACAGTCTTTTTTACAATATGGGAATAACACTGTCAGAAATGGGAAGATACTCAGAGGCTGTAGAAGCTTATAGAAATGCGCTTGAAATAAAGCCGGACGAATTTGAAATAAATTATCATTTGGGTGCGGCATTAATCGAAATAAAGAAGTACGATGACGCTGTAGAAGTGTATAAAGATGCCATAAAGATAAAGCCTTCGGAAAGTGATTTGTTTTATAATATTTCTATTGCATATTCTTTATTGAAAAAACATGATATTGCTATTGATAATCTGAAAAAGGCTATTGAACTGAATCCGGGTATAAAAAGTGAAGCAAAAGAAAACAAAGCATTTGAAAGCTTGAAAGGTAAAAATGAGTTTCTGGAATTGGTTTCTTAGAAAGTAGGAGATGATATTAGCGTAAATGAAAAATACTAAGATTCGGTATGAAAAAACGGGAATCTTAGTATTTTTGTTTATTTTGTAGCATTTTGTGTTAAAATTACTAATATTGCGAAATATAAATATACCGACAAAGATAGGTATATTTATATTGTTTTACGCTTTACGCTTGTATTCTAAAATTGTGTATTATGATTGGAGTGCTATAAATGAGTTTTTTACCGGTTACAAAGGATGATATGCAAAAAAGGGGTTGGGATGAACTCGACTTTCTATATATTAGCGGAGACGCATATGTTGACCATCCAAGTTTTGGTCATGCTATAATTACTAGATTATTGGAAAGTGAAGGATTCAGGGTAGGAATAATTCCCCAACCAAATTGGAGAAATGTTAATGACTTTATGACGTTAGGACGACCTAAATACGCTGCACTTATATCTTCTGGAGTAATTGATTCCATGGTAAACCATTATACAGCCAGCAAAAAAACTAGAAGCAGCGATGTTTATTCACCTGGAGGAAAAGCAGGCTACCGCCCTGATAGAGCTGTAATTTCTTATGCAAATAAAGTGAGAGAAGCTTTTAAGGATATACCTGTATTAATTGGAGGAATTGAAGCAAGTCTCAGGAGATTTGCCCATTATGATTACTGGGATAACAGAGTCAGAAGGTCGATTCTTCAAGATTCTAAAGCTGATTTACTTTTATACGGCATGGGTGAAAAATCCATATTGGAAATAGCAAAGTTACTTAAGCAGGGTGTGCCTGTAAGTGAAATGCGGAGTATCAGAGGGACCTGCTACTTGGCAGGGATTGACAAAATACCGGAGGAAGTGGCATATGCAATCAAAAACGGTATATCAGAAGGAAATATACTTCTACCTTCATTTGAAGAGGTGTCGGAAAGCAGGGAAAAATATGCAGAGGCTTTTAAAATTCAATACGATGAACAGGATGCAATGACAGGTAAAACACTGATACAGAAACATGGAGACAGATATCTGGTGCAGAATCCGCCTGTCTTCTCCATGAGTGTAAAGGAAATGGACAGAGTGTATGCTTTGCCTTATGAAAGGACTTATCATCCAATGTACGAAAAAGATGGAGGTATACCTGCCATTAGGGAAGTAGAGTTCAGCATAACAAGTCATAGGGGTTGTTATGGCGGTTGTTCCTTTTGTGCTCTCAACTTTCATCAGGGACGTGTTATACAAAGCAGAAGTCAGGAATCCATATTGAATGAAGCCAGGAAGCTTACATGGTTGCCCGGCTTTAAAGGATATATTCACGATATAGGCGGTCCGACAGCTAATTTTAGACATGCAGCATGTAAAAAGCAGGTGAAAAGCGGTGTATGTAAGGGAAAACAGTGTCTGCATCCTGAACCGTGTAAAAACCTGATTGTTGACCATACTGAATACTTAAGCCTCTTAAGAAAATTAAGGGAACTTCCTGAAGTAAAAAAGGTATTTATCAGATCAGGCATAAGATATGACTATCTAATGCTGGACAAAAATGATGACTTTTTTACTGAACTTTGTGAACATCATGTTAGTGGGCAACTAAAGGTTGCACCGGAACATATAGCAGACAGAGTACTTGAAAAGATGGGAAAGCCGGGCAGAAAGGTCTATGACAGGTTTGTAAAGAAATTTTATGAAATAAACAAAAAGCTGCACAAAGAACAGTATCTCGTACCGTATATGATATCAAGCCATCCGGGAAGTGATTTGAAAGCTGCAATAGAGCTTGCGGAATATCTGAGGGATTTGGGGTATATGCCTGAGCAGGTACAGGATTTTTATCCTACGCCGGGAACCTTGTCTACTTGTATGTTCTATACAGGCTTGGACCCTAGAGATATGAAGAAGGTCTATGTACCGAAATCAACAAGGGAAAAAGAAATGCAAAGAGCTTTGCTGCAATATCGGAAGCCTGAAAACTACAACCTTGTATACGAGGCTCTGAAAATCGCCGGGAGGGATGATCTGATAGGATTCGGTCCCAAAACACTTTTAAGACCGAGAAGGGTAATAAGGCGTGCAGAAGAGAGAAAAACCGAACTAAAAACAGGGGATAGAAGAAAACTTCAGAAAAATTGTAAAAATAAACCGGAAAAACAGAGTAATAAGACTAAAAATAAAAGTTCTTCAAAAATGAAAAAATTGACAAGAGAAAGGTATTAAAATAAAATTAAGATTGCTTGGTGAAGGAGAAATCATATAAAGATAATATGATTTTAAATATTAATTTCAGAAAGGTTTGATACATAATGGGCGCTAAAGTATTAAGTGGTACGGATTTAGCAAAGAAGATCAAAGAAAGCTTAAAGGAAGAGGTCGGACAACTAAAACAGAATGGAGTTAATACAGGATTGGCTGTTGTTATAGTGGGAAATGACCCGGCTTCCAGGCTATACGTTGATTTTAAGAAAAAGGATTGTGAAGAGGTGGGGATTCAGTCCTTTGAGTATGCTTTGGCAGAAGAAACAACGGAAGAAGAGCTTATAAATTTGATAGAAAGGCTAAACAAAGATCCTAAGGTTAACGGTATTCTGGTACAAAGTCCGCTACCCCCACACATCAACGAGGATAACGTAATATTCGCAATAAACCCTTTAAAGGATGCAGACTGTTTCCACCCTGTAAACGTAGGAAAGCTCATGATCGGAAAACCAGATTTTCTGCCTTGTACTCCAGCGGGAGTAATAGAGCTTCTGGAGGAACATAATATCGAGATAAGTGGAAAGGAATGTGTAGTAGTAGGCAGGAGCAATATTGTAGGAAAGCCTCAGGCTATTATGTTATTGAATAAAAACGGAACAGTAACCGTATGCCATTCAAGAACTAAAGACCTTGATGAGGTATGCCGCAGGGCGGATATATTGGTAGTTGCAGTAGGTAAGGCAGAGATAGTAAAGGCAAATGCAGTTAAACCCGGTGCAGTAGTGATCGATGTAGGCGTTAGCAGGCTCGAGAATAATAAACTTGTAGGGGATGTAGAATTTTCAACCGTTTCGGAAAAAGCATCAGCAATAACACGTGTTACAGGCGGTGTTGGGCCTATGACAAGAGCTATTCTTCTCAAAAACACTGTGAAAGCTGCAAGATTACAAAGTAAAGTGTAAAGAAGTGTATTATAATGGAATATTCGACTCAAATGCATGATATTACATCCTTTCAGGATAGAATTAGAAGCTTGAAGGAAAAATATGAAAAAGTAAAGGTATACTATTATAATGAAAGTGGGAAAAAGGAACAGCTTCAGGAGCAAAAAAGCAAACTGGAGACTTCGCTTCAAAAAATACTGGAAAATATAGATACTCTTGAAAAAGTACGTATTTTACTTCAAAAAGTATCCGAATATGCAAGAGAGCAATCGAGACAGCAAATAGAAGCATTAGTTACAAACTGTCTTCAGTATATATTTGATTCAAACCTTGAATTTAAAATTGAAATTGAAGAAGTAAGAGGCAGACCGGAAGCAGAATTCTATGTAGTAAGTAATATAAATGGTGACGCTATCAGGACAAAACCCCAGGAAGCAAGGGGAGGTGGGGTAATTGATATTATTTCCCTAGCTGTCAGGATAGCTATGCTCCAATGCAGCAATCTTGATATTAAAGGTCCGGTCATTTTGGATGAACCAGCTAAACACGTAAGCGATGAATACATTACTCAAGTGGCTGAATTTCTGAAACAAGTAAGTACCATGTTTGGAAGACAGGTAATAATGGTTACCCACAACAGACATCTGAGTGAAATTGCAGATAAATGGTATAGGATAGAAATGAAGGATGGAGTAAGCCGTATTACAAATGATTCTTGACATAAAATTTAAAAAAGTTTAAAATTATGCTGAGTGGACGTAAGTGATAGTCAAACAACTCTAAAGTTCGGAATAGTTTTTTATAGTAGTTTTGGCTTTGAGTTGCTAGAATATTTCGATTGAACAACAGTTTATGTCAATTTAGCGGTTGTTTATCAATATGTTCATCATACAATGATAATATATTTTACTTTCTTGGGTTTTCAAAAGAAGGTTATACCAGGGGATTTATAGATTTCACGCTGTCCGACCGGATAAATCGGATAGAGATCTATTTGGAGATGGAGTGTAATGTCTATATTTTTTTACGCGTTATTTATCGCTAAGTTGGGTATAATTTCTATAATGGGAAAATTTTTTTGAACCAGGATATATAGTTTAATATTATTATCTTTTCCTACAATAATAAAAATGGCAGGACTGAGCATTGAAAACTGAATATCGAGGAGGTGTGTGCTATTACTTTTGTAGGCGGATTACTGATAGGTATTGGTATTGCAGTAATTAGTGTAATTATTGCTTCAAAAATAATGTTTAATAAGGGTATCGAATTCAGAAAGAAAAAGGCTGAAGCCGAGATTGGAAGTGCAGAACAGGAGAAGGTCAGAATAATTAGTGAAGCGCAGAAAATAGGCGAAGGCAAAAAGAGAGAGGTACTTCTTGAAGCAAAAGAAGAAATCCACAGGAGTAGAGTAGAGCTTGACAGGGAAATCAAGGACAGACGTAATGAAATCCAGAGAAATGAAAGAAGATTGGTACAGAAGGAAGAAACTCTGGACAAAAAGATGGAGTCTCTTGAACAAAAAGAAGAAGTACTTAGCAAGAAAAGCAAGGAAACTCAAGCTATGCAGGATAAGATCAATGAGCTTTACAAGAAACAAATGGAAGAGCTCGAGAGAATATCCGGACTCTCTGTTGAAGATGCAAAGGAATATTTGTTAAGAAATATTGAAAATGAAGTAAAACACGAAGCAGCGATTCTTATCAAGGAAATTGAGACCAGAACCAAAGAAGAAGCAGACAGAAAAGCCCGTGATATTATTGCAACCGCAATTCAGAAATGTGCAGCAGATCATGTATCTGAAGCTACTGTTTCTGTTGTTCCTCTTCCAAATGATGAAATGAAAGGGAGAATAATAGGTCGTGAGGGTAGGAATATAAGAACTTTGGAAACTCTCACCGGAATTGATCTGATTATTGATGATACTCCGGAAGCTGTTATACTTTCTGGATTTGATCCAATAAGAAGAGAAGTTGCAAGAATAACACTTGAAAAATTGATAATTGACGGAAGAATTCATCCGGCAAGGATCGAAGAAATGGTTGAAAAAGCTAAGAAGGAAGTAGAAAACACAATAAGGCAAGAAGGCGATCATGCTACATTTGAAACAGGAGTACATGGACTACATCCTGAGCTTATAAGACTTATAGGTAAGTTGAAGTTTAGGACTAGCTATGGGCAAAATGTATTGAATCACTCAATAGAAGTTTCGCATCTTGCTGGATTGATGGCTGCAGAGTTAGGTGCAGATGTAATGATCGCAAAAAGGGCCGGTTTACTGCATGATATAGGTAAGGCTGTTGACCATGAAGTTGAAGGTTCGCATGTCACTATAGGTGGAGATCTTGCTAAAAAGTATAAGGAAAGCAATGAAGTGATAAATGCCATAATGGCTCATCATGGTGATGTAGAAGCGTCATCAATTGTTGCAGTACTTGTACAGGCTGCTGACTCTATTTCAGCTGCCAGACCTGGTGCACGAAGAGAAACACTTGAATCCTACATTAAGCGTATTGAAAAGCTTGAAGAGATTGCAAACTCCTTCCCAGGGGTAGAAAAATCGTATGCAATTCAGGCTGGTAGAGAAATCAGGATTATAGTTAAACCTGAAGATGTAGCTGACGATGAGATTATAATGAAAGCTCGTGAAATAGTAAAAATGATCGAAAGCGAGCTTGAATATCCCGGTCAGATAAAGGTAAACGTAATCAGAGAAACTAGAGCAATTGAGTATGCTAAATAGAGTGTCGCAAAAAGTTTATTCAGGTTTTGAAGCTTAATAAAGTAAAATTGATAAAAGCGTGCTAACATTATTGAATGTCAGCACGCTTTTATTATATAATACGCATAGGTCAGGTCATAAGACAAAGATGTATGTAGCATATGAATGGAGGACAGGTATTGAATATTTTATTTATTGGTGACATTGTTGGCAATCCGGGAAGAAAAGCTGCAAAGGAAATTATTCCCCAACTGAAAAAAAGCATGTCGATTGATTTTTGTATCGCAAATTGCGAGAATTCTGCAGGTGGAAGAGGAATAACCTATGTAGTAGCGCAGGAGATTTATAAATTAGGTATAGATGGTATAACGATGGGTAACCATGTATGGGCAAAAAGTGAAATATTGAACTTTATAGAAACTGACGGAAAATTAGTGAGACCAGCGAATTACCCACAGGATTTACCAGGAAGAGGTTCAGCAATACTCAGCAATGAAAAAGGTAAAATAGGAATACTGAATCTACTTGGAAGAGTATATATGGATAACATTGACTGTCCTTTCAAGGCGGCAGACAGGGAATTGGAATATTTAAAGAGCTTTACAAAAGTAGTACTGGTGGATATTCATGCTGAAGCATCATCAGAAAAAAATGCACTTGCATGGTATCTGGATGGAAGAGTCAGCTGTGTATTAGGAACTCACACCCATGTACAAACGGCCGACGAAAGAATATTTCCCTGCGGAACGGCTTATATAACAGACGTGGGTATGACGGGTCCATATGAAGGAATAATCGGTGTTGATAAAGATATTATTCTTGAGAAGTTCTTGAAGCATATGCCTGTAAAATTTGAAGTTGCAAAAGGTGTAGTGCAATTTAACGCGGTAGCTTTGGAAGTTGATGAAAAGACAGGTAAAACTATAAAAATTGAAAGAATTACCAAAATCCTGGACTAGTTTACTTTAATATTTATCCTAATAAAGTTTTTTTTGCTAAAATTTAACTAAAAAGAAGGATTTTCTAAATTTTTGTAGAATAATATATCCATATTAAGTTAGGGGGTTGTATTATGGATGTGTTAAAAGTCTCAGCAAAATCCAATCCAAATTCCATTGCAGGAGCTTTAGCAGGGGTAATAAGAGAGAGAGGAACTGCCGAGATTCAAGCAATAGGTGCAGGAGCATTAAACCAGGCAGTAAAAGCAGTTGCTATAGCACGTGGTTTTGTTGCTCCATCAGGGCTTGAGCTGATTTGTATACCGGCTTTTACCGATATACAGATTGATGGTGAGGAAAGAACTGCAATCAAATTGATTGTTGAGCCAAGAAGGTAGGAATTATAAAAATTCATATAAACGGAAGATATATAATGGTAAATAAGGCATAGAAAGTGTGATTATACACATTTTTATATGCCTTTTTTTTATTATAGTTTTATATTATACTATAGTAGAGACTCGTAAATATTGGAGGTAAGCTTTGTTAGACAGAATTAATGATAATGAAAAAATAAGCTTTAAGGAAAAAAACGGTGTAGTACTAATTCAGTTCAAAAACCTGAAGAAGTATGAGGATATTCTTATACACGGTTTTACAACAAGGTTTGGCGGAGTTAGTACGGGCGAGTGCCGGACTATGAATCTAGGATTTAACAGAAATGATATAAGAGAAAATGTACTGGAAAATTATAAAAGGGTTGCTGAGACTTTAGAAATAAATTATGAGCATATGGTGTTTTCAAATCAGGTTCATGACAGTAAGGTCAAGGTAGTCTGTGAAAGTGATAGAGGAAAGGGAATAATAAGGAGCAGCGACATAATAGGCTACGACGGCTTGGTTACAAATATTAATGAAGTTGCTATAGTTACTTTTTATGCAGACTGTGTACCGCTTCTGTTTTTTGATCCTGTTAAAAGAGTGATAGCTGAATCGCATTCGGGATGGAGAGGAACAGTAAAAGAAATTGCTTCAGTTACTATAAGAAGAATGGAAGAAGAATACGCAAGCAGTATAAACGATATTGAAGTTGCTATCGGACCCTCTATAGGAAAATGTTGTTTTGAGGTAGGAGAGGAAGTAATCAGTGAGTTTTCTGAAAAATTACCCTGGAGTTATGAATTCTGTCACAAAACAGGTACCGATAAGTGGCATATAGATTTACAGTCAATTATTCACAAGTCATTAATAAACACAGGTATCAATAAAAATAACATTGTAAGTTCGAATGTGTGTACCAAATGCAATAAGGATGTTTTCTTTTCACACAGAGGAGACTGTGGGAAAACCGGTAGTATGGCTGCTATAATGCAGCTGAAATAAAAATATCTTTGTTTTGAAAAAAGGTGAAAAAATGCATAAATTGAAGTTTATTTCAATTATTATTACGATTTCTATATTTATGACTTCATGTTCAATATATGGCGAATATAAGAATGAAGAAGAGCAGAAAAACCAAAAAATATCTGCGGAAAATGATTATGATGTAATGGATCAGGGGCCGGTAAAAGGGGGAGTTCTTAAGCTCTTCAGTACAAAACCTGATATTCTGAATCCCATTCTTACAAATAACCTTTACGTTCATAGTTTTTTAGGGTTGGTTTTTGAGGGAATGGTAAAACTGGGAAAAGACCAAAGGCCGGTAAGCGCATTGGCAGACAGGTGGGAGGTATCGCCTGACGGGTTGGTGTGGACCTTTCATATCCGCGAAAATGCAATGTGGCACAACAATATGCCTGTAACTGCGGATGATGTAAAATTTACTCTTGAAACTATTCAAAACAGCAAAATAAATAATATATATAAAAAAAATACTCAAAATATTTCATTGTTTACAGCTGTAGACAAAAACAATTTTAAAATATTCTTAAGAAAGCCAAATTCTTTTACGGCTGAGACCATGACATTCCCAATCATACCGAGACACTACTTCATGGGTGAGGATGTCACAAAGCTTGACGCAAGAGGAAACACGGAGCCTGTGGGAACAGGCCCTTACAAGTTTGTGAAATCAAATGATCCAAATATTATCAAGCTTATTGAAAATAATAAATGGTGGGGCTTGGAAGAAAAAGAGGATTCAAATGAAAGTAATTCTCCTTATATCGGTGAAATTGATGTGAGGATTTATGGGAGCGGTAAAGATGAAATAAATGCTTTGCAAATAAATGATATTGATGTTGCTTTCATCCAATCGGGAGATTTCGGCAAGTACAGCGGCAGGCCGGATTTGTCGCTTCGCAAGTTTATCAGTAAGAATTATGAGTTTATAGCTTATAATCTGGAAAATCCAATACTGTCGGATAAGCTCGTACGACAGGCAATTGCGTATGCGATAGATCGTTCAAAGATAATCAATGATTATCTTGCAGGTCAGGCTGTAGTTTCGGAAATTCCTGTGATGCCAAATACATGGCTATATGATACAAGTATCATAACCTATAACAGTAATAAGGCAAAAGCTAAGGAAATGCTGATACAGGGTGGCTGGGAGGAAGACGAGGGCGGGTTATTCAAAACTATAAAAGGAGTCAAGCGGTATTTAAATCTAGAGCTGATGGTTAACGACTATAATATAAACAGAAGTAAAATAGCAGATGAAATAAGCGCACAACTAAAAGAAATAGGAATAAATCTCAGTATTCGGAAAATAAAATGGGAAGATGAATTCAAACAAATAAGATCAAAAAGGTATGATATGGTTTTATTGGGGTACAGGGTAAGTTCAGTACCGGATATTTCTTTTGCATATTCATCAGCTGAGGCTTCTGGCGGCTTTAATATATCGGGATACAAAAATACAACTGTAGATCGATTACTTGAACAAATAGGTACTGAAAGCGATGAAAACAGGAGGAAATTATTGTTCACACAAATGAAGGGTATAATAATGGATGACATGCCTTATTTAGGATTATTCTTTTATAATAACGCAGCTCTTTTCAGTAAAAGAGTAAAAGGAGAGATAAGCCCGTCTATCTGGGATAGGTTTAACGGAATATCAGAGTGGTATATTGCGAATACACATAAAAAATAAGCAAATCTGTCTGAAAAACAGTGTGATAGCCTGATAAACTTGGGAGTATACGCTTTAAAACAAATTTAGCTTTACAAAATAAAGTATATGAATGTATAATTTGCATGATATCGCTTGACTATAAACTACAGGGAGAGTTTTATTAATGATTTGGATAATTATAATAATTATTGCATTGATTTTAGATCAATTAAGCAAATTTCTGGTAATAAACAACATAGGCCTGGGAGTATCAAATGCGGTGATAGAAAACTTCTTCTACCTGACATATGTAAGGAATAAAGGAGCAGCCTGGAGCATCCTTCAAAACGGAAGATATTTTTTTCTGATTATTACACCGATAATTCTAGCTGTATTGGGCTTTTATTTGACCAAGTCAAAAAACAAGCTCCTGAATATTTCAATTTCTTTTATAATTGGCGGTGCAATCGGAAATTATATTGACAGGTTGTTCAGAGTGAGTGTAGTGGACTTTTTAGAGTTTCATTTCGGATCATACATATTCCCGATTTTTAATATTGCAGATTGCTTTATAGTTGTAGGTACTTTTTTACTGGGATATTACCTGATCTTTTTGCACAAGGATAATAATGAAGAAAAGATAGAGGCGGAATAAAAGCAATGGATGACTTAAAACTATTTTCCGATCAAGAGAACATGAGGATAGACGCCTGGCTTTCGGTAAAGCTTGAAAATCATTCGCGGACATATGTACAGAAGCTCATAGATGATGGATTTGTAAAAGTGAATGGGAAAGACATAAAAACAAATTATAAAGTAAAAATTAACGATGAAATATCGGTTAATATTCCAAAACCGGAGAAGCTGGACGTTAAGCCGGAAAAAATCGATCTTGATATTGTATATGAAGATGAAGATATTATTGTTGTAAATAAACCCAAAGGTATGGTTGTACACCCGGCAGCAGGCAATCACACAGGCACTCTTGTAAATGCACTAATGGAATATTGCAAAGAGGGTTTGTCTGATATAAACGGGGTTATACGTCCGGGAATAGTACATCGTATTGATAAGGATACTTCTGGGGTATTGGTGATTGCGAAAAATAACTTGGCACATGAAAGATTATCCGAAAAACTGAAAATCCATGATATAAAGCGTGTCTATGTTGCAATAGTTGATGGTATTATAAGGGAAGAATCAGGAAAAATTGATGCTCCCATAGGAAGGCACCCTGTAGAAAGAAAAGAGATGTGTGTAAATACAAAAAACGGGCGTAGGGCAGTCACTTACTTCAAGGTGTTGGAAAGATTCAAAGATGCAACACTTATTGAAGTGACATTGGAAACCGGAAGAACTCATCAGATAAGAGTTCATATGTCATATATAGGGCACCCTGTAACAGGGGACAAAGTATACGGTAAGAAAAAGCAGAAACTAAACATAGACGGACAGGCTCTTCATGCGAAGATATTAGGGTTTGAACATCCTGTAAGTAAAAAGTATTTGGAGTTTGAAGCACCCATACCGGGCTATTTTCAGAACCTTTTAGAAGATTTAAGAAAACCTATGGACAAAGATAAGTGATTGTGATAATATTAATAAGAAATAAAAATATACCTTTTAAAAAGTCCAGAGAGGCTGCAAGGGTGCAATAACGTTTAATGAAATCTATTCAGTTTGTCTAATTGAGTATGATAAATCATTTTTGAGCGTATACAAGCTTCTTGCTATCTGGCGGGAAGCTTTATTAATTTGAAATGGGGTGTACCATGATGATAGAAAAAGCAGAAATTATGGACGAAAGTGGCATGATGAGAGCCATAACAAGAATATCCCATGAAATAATAGAAAAAAATAAAGGTATCAATGATGTTATATTAATAGGAATACAGAGACGTGGAGTCCCTCTCGCAAAGATGATAGCAGAGAAGATAAAGGAAGTGGAAGGTGCTACCGTACCTGTGGGCATACTGGATATTACACTCTACAGAGATGATTTGAGCATGTTGTCGGAGCATCCGATAATAAACGGTACTGAGATTGACTTTCCTGTGACAGGAAAAAAAGTTATTCTTGTAGATGATGTCATATTTACCGGCAGAACGACAAGAGCTGCGATAGATGCAATAATGGATATCGGAAGGCCTAAAATGATACAGCTTGCTATAATCATTGACAGAGGACACAGAGAACTTCCAATAAGACCGGACTATATCGGTAAGAATGTTCCTACTGCAAGAAATGAAGTTATTAATGTAAAAGTAAAGGATATAGACGGTATAAACGCTGTAACCATAAGCGATATGGAGAAGGAAATATAGTACAAAGACTGTAAAATGAGAGGATAATCACTATGAAAAGAGAAATGAAAATCCTGAAAATTAATAGTTGTAAGTATTATTCGGATAATTACTCGTTATTCATTTTCTCTTTTAAGTTAATTAATAAATTTGTGAATAGTAAGGAGTAAGTGTCCTTGCTATTTTTTTAATATATAGGGAAATATGGTTTTATATACCAGTGACTTATTGATAGTTTATATCTAAAGAAAAATAACTCTTAATTAAGATGACAGGGGTGGGGTAAAAGTGATGCTAAAGTCAAAAGACCTGCTTGGACTGAAAGATATCACAGCAGAAGAAATCGATCATATTCTGAATACTGCAAAAACGATGAAGTATATTTTAACGGCAAATAATAAAAAAACGCCGCATTTACAGGGAAAGTCCATAATTACTCTTTTCTATGAAAATAGTACTAGGACAAGACTATCATTTGAACTTGCATCAAAGTACATGAGTGCAAGCGCGGCAAATATCTCTGCTTCAAGCAGTAGCGTTTCAAAGGGAGAAACACTTATAGATACCGGAAAGACAATAGATATGATGGGTACGGATGTAATAATTATCAGGCATCCGATGTCCGGAGCACCTCATTTACTGGCAAAGCATGTAAATGCTTCTGTTATTAATGCGGGAGACGGGATGAACGAGCATCCTACACAGGCTCTTTTGGACATGTTTACAATAGTTGAAAAGAAAGGCAGTCTCAAAGGGCTTAAAATAGCTATTATTGGAGATATATTCCACAGTAGGGTAGCAAGAAGTAACATCTGGGGTATGCTGAAAATGGGTGCAGAAGTCAGTGTTGCAGGTCCGTCTACACTAATGCCTCCAGGCATAGAACAAACAGGCGTAAAGGTGTACAGCACAATACAGGAAGCTTTGATTGATGCTGATGTGGTAATGGGTTTACGAATCCAGCTCGAAAGGCAAAAGAAGGGATTATTTCCTACTGCGAGAGAATATGCAAGGTTTTTCGGTCTGGATGACAAGAGACTTAAATTTGCAAAGGAAGATGCGCTTCTAATGCATCCAGGACCTGTAAACAGAGGGCTTGAGCTTTCAAGCAGTGTAGTTGATTGTGACCAATCTGTCATAAATGAACAGGTTATGAACGGTGTAGCTGTAAGAATGGCGCTCTTGTATCTTTTGACTAGGAGGGGTATCAGTGAGAATAATAATTAAGAATGGACATGTTATAGACACTAAATCCGGCAGAAATGGAAAATACGATATAGTCATTGAGAACGGCAAAGTAGTTGAAATAGATAATGATATTGAAGTAACGCCAACTTGCGATCTTATTGATGCTTCAGGAAAGTATGTTATACCCGGACTAGTGGATGCACATTGTCATTTGAGAGATCCAGGATATGAGTATAAGGAAGATATAGAAACAGGAACAAGGAGTGCAGCAATGGGTGGTTTTACTTCAATAGCCTGTATGCCTAATACAAATCCTGTTATAGACAACCAGAGTGTAGTAAGGTACTTAATAAATAAAGGCAAACATGAAGGTATAGTTAATGTTTACCCTATAGGAGCTATTTCTAAAGGGCAAAAGGGTGAGGAATTATCGGAAATAGGAGAGTTGAAATTTGCAGGAGCGGTTGCAATCTCTGATGATGGTAAGCCTGTAAGAAATCCTTCATTGATGAAGAAAGCACTTATGTATGCCTCAATGTTTGACATGACTGTAATATCTCACTGTGAAGATATGGAGCTGGCAGAAGACGGTGTGATGAACGAAGGATATCAATCCACGGTTTTGGGACTAAAAGGAATACCTTCAGCAGCGGAAGAAATAATGGTATCCAGGGACCTGATCATTGCTGAATATACAAAGACACCAATCCATATAGCACATGTAAGTACAGAGCTTTCTGTTGATTTGATCAGAAACGCCAAAAAACGCGGAGTCAAAGTAACGGCAGAAACCTGTCCGCACTATTTTACACTTACTGAAGAGGCCTGTACAGATTTTAATACATTTGCAAAGGTTAATCCTCCTCTCAGGACAAAAAAAGATGTAGAAGCAATTATAGAGGGCTTGAAAGATGGTACCATAGACATAATTGCGACAGATCATGCTCCTCATCATATAGACGAAAAACGTGTTGAATTCAGCGTTGCTGCAAACGGAATTGTTGGTTTTGAAACAGCACTGCCGCTGGCAATTACGTACCTTGTACAACCTGGACATTTGACAATGGAACAGCTGGTAGAAAAAATGTGTGTAAACCCTTCAAAAATATTAGGATTGAATAAAGGGTCTATAGACGTAGGAAGAAGTGCAGATATTGCAATAATTGACACTGAAGAAGAATATGTCGTTGATATAGAAAAGTTTCAATCAAAAAGTAAAAACTCACCGTTTGACGGTTTTAAGTTGAAGGGTACAGTAAATTGTACAATTGTAAATGGAAAAGTAGTAGTACGTGAAAAAGTGTTATTATAAGGAGTTGAAGTATGTTTATTGACAGTCTTATAGAAAACATTAAGGCGAAGAACAATCCGACTGTTGTTGGGTTGGATCCAAGGATTGAGTATGTTCCACAGTATATAAAAAATAAAGCCTTTGAAGAGTATGGAAACAACCTGAACGGTGTTGCCGAGGCCATATGGGAGTTTAACAAGGGAATAATAGATGCAGTTTGCGATATAGTACCCGCTGTAAAGCCGCAGTTAGCCTACTATGAAATGTATGGACTTGACGGTATAGAAGTTTTTGAACGGACAATAAGGTATGCCAGAGAAAACGGTATGCTTGTTATAGCTGACGGAAAGAGAAATGATATTGGAAGTACTGCTGAAGCATACTCTACTGCATACCTTGGGAAAACAAAACTTGAGGGTGATAACTATACAGCAGCATTTGAGACTGATGCATTGACAGTAAGTCCGTATCTTGGTGTAGATGGGGTAAAGCCTTTTATAGATGATTGTAAAAACTACGGAAAGGGCATTTTCATACTGGTCAAGACTTCAAACAAATCATCAGGACAGCTACAGGATTTGATTACACAGGATGGTAAGCATATTTATGAAATAATGGCTGCATTGGTCAATGAATGGGGTAATGATGTGAAAGGAAAGTATGGATATAGCAGCGTAGGTGCTGTTGTAGGTGCTACTTATCCCGAACAGGCAAAAGTCTTAAGAAAGATAATGAAGAATGCATATATTCTTGTACCAGGATACGGAGCACAGGGTGGAACGGCGCAGGATATAGTAAGCTCATTTAATGAGGATGGGCTGGGCGCAATAGTAAATGCATCCAGAAGCATCATGTGTGCCTATAAGGCGGATTTATGGAAGAGCAATTTCAGTGAGGAAAGATATAGTGAGGCTTGCAGAGCAGAAGCATTAAGAATGAAAGATGACATAAACGCTGCGATAAAAGCGGCCTATGGAAAGTAACCGCACAGGTCACAGAAATACTCATGTAAAAAAGGCAATTAATTAGTAATTAGCCTATAATATAGATTTAAGGGGTGTAATAAATGAAGGCGATATTGGCGCTTGAAGATGGTACGGTTTTTCATGGTAACAGCTTTGGGATAGAAGGCGAAATAATTGGAGAAATAGTATTTAATACAGGAATGACAGGATACCAGGAGGTTCTGACAGATCCATCGTACTGTGGTCAGATTGTTACGATGACATATCCACTTATAGGCAACTACGGTGTTAATCTGGAAGACATAGAATCAAGTAAACCGCAGGTAAGAGGGTTTATTGTAAGAGAGCTTTGCAAAACACCCAGTAACTGGAGATCGATAGAATCCTTGAATGAATACCTGAAGAGACATAATATAATAGGAATTGAGGGTATTGATACAAGAGCTCTTACAAGAATTTTAAGGGATAAGGGCACTATGAAAGGAATTATCTCTACTAACCCTGACTTCAAGCTTGAAGAAAGGCTGGAAGAGATAAAAGCTTACGCTATAAAGGAACCTGTACACCAGGTAACTACAAAGGAAGTTGCACACTATAAAGGTACAGGATTTAAAGTTGCGCTTATTGATTATGGAATAAAACAAAATATAATAAGGTCACTAATTAAAAGAGGTTGTGATGTACATGTGTTTCCGGCATGGACAAGTGCAGAAGAGATATTGGACATAGATCCTGACGGCATAATGCTTTCAAACGGACCTGGTGATCCAAAGGATTGTCAGGATGAAATAAATACACTGAAAAAACTTATCGGTAAGAAACCAATATTTGGAATATGCCTTGGACATCAGCTGACAGCATTAGCAAATAATGCAAATACACAAAAACTCAAATACGGCCACCGTGGGTGTAACCACCCTGTAAAGGATCTGAACAAGGATTTGACTTATATTACTTCACAGAATCACGGATATACAATCATTGAGGATTCACTGGATACGGAAAGAATGGAAGTAAGCCATAGGAATATGAATGACGGCACTATTGAAGGTGTAAGATATAAGGATGTGCCTGTATTCACTGTTCAGTTCCATCCGGAAGCTTCGCCCGGACCAACAGATACGGCATACCTTTTTGATGAATTCATAGAACTGATGAAAAAACATAAGAGCATTTAATTGGCGGCTATTGGTTGCCGATTGATTTGAATGGGGGATAGAGATAATGCCTAAACGAAATGATGTTAAGAAAGTACTAGTTATAGGTTCGGGACCGATTATCATAGGACAAGCTGCAGAGTTTGATTATGCAGGTACTCAAGCCTGTCAGGCCTTAAAGGAAGAAGGTATTGAAGTTGTTCTTGTAAATAGTAACCCGGCTACAATAATGACAGATACAAATATAGCTGATAAGGTTTATATAGAACCACTAAATGTTGAGGTAGTAAAAAACATTATTTTAGAAGAAAAACCTGACAGCATACTGCCTACATTGGGTGGCCAAACAGGATTGAATCTGGCTATGGAACTTGCAGAATCAGGATTTCTTGAAGAAAACGGTGTAAAGCTGCTCGGTACTAAGACAGATGCTATAAAAATGGCTGAAGACAGGCAAGACTTCAAGGATACAATGGAGAGGATAGGCGAACCATGTATTGCCAGTAAGGTAGTAAATACTATTGAAGATGCAATGGCTTTTGCGGCAGAGATAGGATACCCTGTTATTGTAAGGCCTGCGTATACGCTTGGGGGTACGGGCGGCGGTATCGCATACAGCAAGGATGAACTGCATGAAATCGGTTCAAATGGATTGCGTTTAAGTAGAGTAAATCAGGTTTTGATAGAAAAATGTATTGCAGGTTGGAAGGAAATAGAGTATGAAGTAATGAGAGACGGAAAGGGCAATGTTATTACTGTATGTAATATGGAAAATATTGACCCTGTAGGCGTGCATACCGGAGACAGTATTGTTGTGGCTCCCTCACAGACACTTGCAGATAAGGAATATCAGATGCTGAGAACAGCATCCTTAAAGATAATCTCGGCACTGGGTATAGAAGGAGGATGTAACTGCCAGTTTGCCCTTCATCCTACCAGCTTCGAGTATGCTGTAATAGAAGTTAATCCTAGAGTTAGCCGTTCGTCTGCTTTAGCTTCAAAGGCAACAGGCTATCCTATTGCTAAGGTTGCAACAAAAATTGCCATAGGGTATGGGCTTGATGAGATAAAAAACGCCGTCACAGGAAAGACGTATGCATGCTTTGAACCAACACTGGACTATGTTGTTGTAAAGATACCAAAGTGGCCGTTTGACAAATTTGTAAAGGCAAAAAGAACACTGGGTACACAGATGAAGGCTACTGGAGAAGTAATGGCTATAAGCAGCTCTTTTGAGGGTGCTCTTATGAAGGCAATCCGTTCTCTGGAGCTGGGGTTGTTTACTCTTGAGCAGGATATCTATAAGCAATACGATGCAAACCAGATATTGGAGAAATTAAAGGATATAAATGACGAAAGAATTTTTGTTATAGCTGAGGCCATAAGAAGGAGCATTTCGGTAGAGGAAATAAACGATATTACAAAGATTGATGATTTCTTCCTTTGTAAGATTAAAGAATTGGTACTGATGGAAGAAAAACTTAAGTCCTTGGAGATAGACAGCCTGACAAAGGAAATATTGAGAAAAGCAAAGAAAATGGGCTTTACAGATGCGATAATTGCGAAGTATATAGGCTGTGAGAAGAAAGATATCAAAAACCTTAGAAAAGAACTGGGCATAAAAGCTGTATATAAAATGGTTGATACATGCGCTGCTGAGTTTGAAGCAGTCACACCATATTATTATTCAACCTTCGATGAAAGATGCGAAGTAAAGGAATCTGATAATAAAAAGGTATTGGTAATCGGCTCCGGACCTATTAGAATCGGTCAGGGTATCGAATTTGACTACTGTTCGGTGCATTCAGTATGGGCACTTAAGGAAGAGGGCTATGAAACTATCATAGCTAACAATAATCCGGAAACAGTAAGTACTGACTTTGATACCTCAGACAGGCTTTACTTTGAACCTTTGACGCCTGAAGACGTAGAAAACATAGTGGAAACCGAAAAACCTGCAGGTGCAATAGTTCAGTTTGGAGGACAGACGGCTATAAAGCTGACAAAGGCCCTAAATGAAATGGGAGTTAAGATTTTCGGTACTGAACCTAAATATGTAGATGCTGCTGAAGACAGGGAAAAGTTTGATGCTATCCTTGAGGAAGTAGGAATTCCAAGACCTAAAGGTAGAACCGTATTTACTTTGGAACAGGCACTGGAGACAGCGAATGATCTGGGTTATCCTGTACTGGTAAGACCTTCCTATGTCCTTGGCGGACAAGGAATGGAGATAGCATACAGTGATAAGGATGTCACTGAGTTTATGGAAATAATAAATAGGGTAAAACAGGAACATCCTATTTTGATAGATAAATATATGATGGGTAAGGAAATAGAAGTTGATGCAATATGTGACGGGGAAGATATACTTATTCCGGGTATAATGGAGCATCTTGAAAGAGCCGGAGTACATTCTGGAGACAGTATTTCTGTATATCCTACTCAGACTATAGACGAAAAAACGAAAGAGCAGATAATAGATTATACAAGAAAGCTGGCAAAAGCGCTGCATGTAGTTGGGTTGGTTAATATCCAGTATGTGCAGTATAACAACGTGCTGTATGTAATTGAAGTAAATCCACGTTCAAGCCGTACTGTCCCGTATATAAGCAAGGTGACAGGAATACCTATGGTAAATATAGCAACAAAACTGATGATGGGTAAGAAACTCAGTGATTTCCGCTACGGAACAGGACTATATAAAGAAGCGGATTATGTAGCTGTGAAAGTTCCGGTATTCTCATTTGAAAAACTGCACGATGTAGATACGAGCCTTGGACCTGAAATGAAATCTACAGGTGAGGTACTGGGAATAGCAAGGAGTGTAACGGAGGCACTGTATAAAGGTATAGTAGCTTCAGGTATAAAACTTCCAAAGAAAGGCGGCGGTATACTGATGACTGTAAGGGATACCGATAAGCCTGAACTTATAGGGATTGCAGAAGATTTTGAAAAACTGGGCTTTGAATTATGGGCTACAGGTAAAACTGCGAAAATGTTAAACAGTCAGGGTATTGCTACAAATGCAGTTAAAAAGATAGATGAAGGATCTCCGAATCTCATAGACTTGATACAATCGGGAAAGATAAGCATGGTTATTAATACTCCTACAAAAGGTCGTAAACCTGAAAGAGACGGTTTCAAAATAAGGAGAAAATCTGTAGAAATTCAGATACCTTGTCTTACATCACTGGATACTGCAAAGGCTGTAATTCAATGTCTAAAGCTGGGCAAAGATGTAGGGGAGCTGGATATAATCAACTTGAGCGTGTTTGACTAAACAGTATTATTAGCGGAGGAAGTCCATGGCAAAGGTTTTGAAAGAAAAAATACAGTCTGTGGAAAGACTGGCTCCGGATATTTATAAAATGATAATCAGCTCTGAGTATATAGCAAAAAATGCGGAGCCTGGACAATTTGTGAACATTAAATGCAGTGAAGGAATAAATGCACTGCTGAGAAGACCTATTAGTATCTGTAATATTGACAGAGAGCGGAATCTACTTGATATTGTTTTCCAAGTCAAGGGTATAGGAACGGAATATCTGGCACAAAAACAAGCCGGAATGGAAGTTGATATAATAGCTCCTTTAGGAAAACCGTTTATGGTTTCAGAGAGCTGTGAAAGAATTGCTGTAGTAGGCGGAGGGATAGGCGTTTTCCCTCTGCTTTATCTGCTTAAAAATATTAAAAGTGCCAAAAAACATGCCTATTTGGGATTTAGAAGCAAGGAATTCATAGTATTAAGAGATGAGTTTGAAAATGCTTCAGATAAACTAACCATATCAACTGATGACGGAAGTGAAGGCCATAAAGGGCTGGTTACGGAATTGTTGGAAAAGGATCTCATGGAAGATAAGTTTGATATTATATATACTTGTGGACCAACTCCCATGATAAGGAAAGTAGTTGATATAGCAGACAGATTTCAAGTTAAGTGTCAGGTATCTTTAGAGCAAAGAATGGGATGCGGAATAGGTGCATGCCTTGTATGTGCATGCAAAACCAGATTGGGTGATGAGTGGGAGTATAGCCATGTATGTAAAGACGGACCCGTATTCTGGAGTGATGAAGTAATATTTGATTAAAGGATTCATTCGGATTGGGGACATGGAGCATATAGCTCGAAAGGCAATGGCCTGGAAAGCTATTGCATACCTGCCGTATGGCAGGTGCGATAAAATAAATAAAGAGGTTAAAGAGTATGATTGATTTAAGTGTTAACATAGCAGGTATTGAGCTAAAGAATCCTGTTATAGCTGCTTCGGGAACCTTCGGGTTTGGACGGGAGTATGCAGAATTCGTGGATTTGAATCAAATAGGCGGTATTTCCGTTAAAGGGCTCAAACTAAAACCTACTTTGGGTAACAAACCTCCCAGAATAGCGGAAACACCTGCAGGTATTTTGAACAGTGTGGGACTCCAGAATCCGGGAGTAGAGGTATTTATTAAAGAAGAGATTCCATATCTGAGACAGTTTAATACAGCGGTAATAGCTAATATTGCAGGAAATACAATAGAAGATTATGTCGAAATGGCAGAGATTTTAAGTGACACAGATATAGACGCTATTGAACTTAATATTTCATGTCCCAATGTTAAAGAAGGATGCCTAGCCTTCGGAACCAGCACAGGTGGTACAACTCTTCTTACAAAGAGAGTCAGAGAAGCATGTAAAAAACCTCTTATAGTTAAGCTTTCACCAAATGTAACGGATATTAAGGAAATTGCAGCAGCAGCAGAAGCGGCAGGTGCAGATGCAATCTCATTGATTAATACTATTCTGGGTATGGCTATCGATATTCACAAAAGACGTCCTATACTTGCAAATAATGTCGGCGGTCTGTCAGGTCCTGCAGTAAAGCCTGTAGCGGTAAGAATGACATATGAGGTTTCAAAGATGGTGAAAGTGCCTGTAATCGGGATGGGAGGTATTTCAACAGGTGATGATGCAGTCGAATTCATGCTTGCCGGAGCAAGTGCAGTGATGGTCGGCACAGCAAACTTTGTAAATCCCGCTGCATGTATTGATGTAGTAAAGGGAATAGAATCCTATCTTTCAAGGCATAACTATAAAAGTGTAAATGACATAGTGGGGAAGCTGGAACTGAATTTATAATGACTTGTTCAAAATAGAGGAGGCGGTTTGATTTGAAAACTCGTCTTATTTTTGTACGACATGCTGAAGCGGAAGGAAACGTTATCCGGAGATTTCATGGCTGGACAGATAGCCCTATTACAGAAAAAGGGCATATACAGGCCCAAAAGGTAGCAGAACGCCTTAAGGACATACCGATAGATATTATCTACTCAAGTTCATTGAAAAGAACATTGCAGACTTGTGAGTATATTGCAAAAGCAAAAAATCTTCCTATTATAAGAACAGATCAGATGAAAGAAATAAACGGTGGAGACTGGGAAGGCAGGCGATGGGATGAACTTCCGGGATTATGGCCTGAAGAGTATGATACCTGGGAAAACAAGCCACATGCACATAAAATGCCAAACGGTGAGAATATGGAAGAATTCCAGAGAAGGCTGCTTAACGAGGTAAAAAGAATAATAAAAGAAAATAAAGGAAAAAATATCTGCATTGTAACCCATGGAACTGCTATAAGATCAATGATGTGCAGCTTTCATAATTGCAGTCTGGAAAAAATGATAGATATTCCGTGGTATGACAATACTTCCGTAACAATAATAGATTATGAAGATGATAATTTCAATGTTGTACTGGAAGGGGATGCAGGCCATCTTGGTAAAGAGCTCAGTACGCTACAGAATCAGGAGTGGTGGGCAGAATATATGGAAAGTTATAATTCAAAAAACAAAGAATAAGATTGGGGGTATATGGTATGAGTGCAAATGAAAAACTGGTTACATGGCTGTTTGAAACAGACGCAGTCAGGGTGTGCCCTGAGAATAAGCCGTTTTGGTATACATCTGGTACTATAGGTCCATATTATATAAATACACATTTCTTGTATGGAAGTGAATCAAAAGCAAACGACTTACTTAAAAAAATAGATTCAGAAAAGAATGACATTGTGAATTGTCCCGGGAGAATTCTGGACGCAACCAGGGAAAACTATAAGAGTGATAGGATATTTAAAGGTTTAATCGAGGAGATGTGCAGCTATATCAGGGAAAATATAGATATATCTGAGATTGACTGCATATCAGGTGGAGAAAGACGTGACTGGTTTTTCTCTCTTATTATAGCGGAAATTCTAGGAAAACCACATATCACGATTTATAAAGATATGAAAGCTGTTATTTCCGAAAATGGCAACACAACACCAGTCGGAAATTTAAGTGGTAAGAAGGTATTACATATAGCTGACTTGATAACTGAAGCATCAAGTTATGAAAGGGCATGGATTCCAGCTATAAAAAATATTAGCGGAGAGATGTTATGGAGTGTTGTTGTAGTTGATAGAAAACAAGGGGGAGAAGCATTGCTGGCAAAGGAAGGAGTAAAATCATTTTCAATGGTCAGCATAGATAAGGAGCTGTTTGACAAAGTCCTTGACATGAAATTGATTAACGTAGAGCAGTATGAAATGATAGTAAGATATATAAAAAACCCTAAGGATTCTATGAAGGAATTCCTCGAAACACACCCTGAATTCCTTGAGAACGCACTAAATGCAGACGAAAAGACAAAGGAACGGGCAAAGCTTTGTATAGATAAAAAAATATACGGTTAATAAAACAAGAAGTTAGAGAAACCTCAAGATAATGTCTAACGATTAAACTGACATTATCCTGAGGTTTTATACTTAATTAAGGCTAAAATCCAGGGTTTTCAATAACTTATCAGTATTACCCTCAAAATTGTAAAACAATGGTCTGAATTTATAGTCCAAAACCAATAAATAAGGTTTTTCACCATTAGGAAATATCAGAAAGACTTCATTCACTAGTTGACTTAGCCACTGAGTCTTTATTTCTATAGAAGGATTTAATGGAATTCTTACTATAAAACCGTTCTTAGGTAAGGCGCTTGCTTTAATAAATACACCTGTTATTCCGTTTAGATAACTTTCGGCCAAATCCTGAATTTTTGTATTCCGCTTAACCTTTTTTATAACAGCCCCTTTAGAAACATCGAAAATTTCAATTTGCTTTTCCTCCTGAACCGATATATTTGGCGAGGCCAAGAATGAAAGTAAGTAATCTTTATCAGGATGACTATTTTCATAAACAGTCATTTCAAGTGAATCCGGATTTCTGCTATTCTGTGAATAAGTGAAAATACCAATACCCAATGCTAATAATAGAATTGATACTGTTACAATTTTAAGAAGTTTTTTCTTTATAATAATAATTGTCATAAAATACACACCCCCTAATCATTTATGATTAGACAAGAATATATATTACAAAAATTTTAAAATAACATATCCGATTCAGAATTTCTGCTGATCAATTTATTGTTGAATTTTACTTATCCATGGATTATGATATGTTATAGCATTCTTAGTATTTAAAAAGATAATAATAATTACAAATACAACTTGGAGGAAACAAGATTGAGCAAGAGAGAAACAATATGTATACCTCAGGAAGATATATTAAAGCAAAAAGAGTTTATTCATAACGTAAAGGAAATTAATCTTGGAAAGCTTAAAAGGTATTGTATTCAGACATTTGGCTGCCAGATGAATGAAAACGATTCGGAAAAACTGGCCGGTATGCTTGCTGAAATGGGTTATCTAGAGACTGATAATGTTAATGAGAGTGACATAATCATATATAACACCTGTTGTGTAAGAGAAAATGCAGAATTGAAAGTATATGGGCATTTGGGCGCCCTTAAAAAATTGAAGAAGGAAAAGCCTGATCTAGTGATAGCGGTATGTGGCTGCATGATGCAGCAAAAGGAAGTTGTTGAGCATATAAAGAAGAAGTACAGGCATGTAAATCTTGTATTTGGTACACATAATCTGTATAAGTTTCCGGAATTACTATATAGTTCAATTCATTCAGAACAAAATGTAATCGATATTTGGGAGACAACCGGGGCAGTTGCCGAGGGAATGCCTATACAAAGAAAATATGATATAAAAGCATATGTGACGGTTATGTACGGCTGCAATAATTTTTGTTCATACTGTATTGTGCCGTATGTGAGGGGTAGGGAGAGAAGCAGAAGTATTAATGATATAGTTAATGAGGTAAGGACATTAGGTCAACATGGCTGCAAAGAAGTTACACTTCTCGGCCAAAATGTAAATTCATATGGAAAAGACCTTGATGGAGATATAAGCTTTGCAATGCTGCTGAAAGAGGTTGACAAAATTGAAGGCATTGAAAGGATAAGATTCATGACTTCACATCCGAAGGATTTGACTGAAGATTTGATTTATGCAGTAAGGGATTGTAAAAAGGTTTGTGAGCATATTCATCTGCCAGTTCAAGCTGGAAGCACAAAAATTCTTGAGCAAATGAATAGAAAATATACAAAAGACCAGTATCTCGGTTTAGTTGCAAAAATCAGGGAAAGTATTCCGGGAGCTGCTCTTACTACAGATATAATAGTAGGATTTCCAGGAGAGACAGATGAGGACTTTGACGAAACAATCGATATCATGGAAGAAGTAAGATTTGATTCTGCTTTTACTTTTCTGTACTCAAAAAGGACAGGCACACCTGCTGCAAAAAATCCGGACCAGGTTAGTGAAGATGAAAAGAAGAGAAGGTTTGAGAAACTTCTGGAGGTACAGAATAAAATCAGTAAAGCGCTAAATGATGATTATCTTGGAAAAGAAGAAGAAGTTCTGGTGGAAGGACTGAGCAAAAATAGGAAGACTACCTATACAGGCAGAACAAGAACTAACAAAATAGTTAATTTCAGAGGAAAAAAGGAAATGGTAGGCAAGTTGGTAACGGTAAGAATAACCGGAATACAGACCTGGTCGTTAGAAGGGGATGTTATAGCAATAAAGGATTAGTAACTTTTTTGCTAGCAAAGTTTTTTTATGATAAAATACTTAAAAAGGATAAAAGGAGAAAAAGATGGACGTAATTGCAAAAGCTAGAGAATTAGGCCAGTTGATTGCAGAATCACCTGAGATGAATAGATTGAGTAGAGCCGAAGAAAGTATAGAAAGAGATGATACGGCTAAGAGACTTCTTGAGGATTATAAACTTTTACAGATAGAGCTTGTGAGGGCGACAAAAGAAGGCCGGGACAAAGATATAGTCGATAGCATAAAACAAAGGCTTATGGATAAGCAAAAGGAAGTCAATGAATATGAGGTGACAAAAAACTATCTGGAATCAAAATCTGATTTTGATAAGATGATGAAGGATATAAATAATGTAATCATTCACACAATAACCGGGGAGGAGCCTTGTTCGCCAAATAAGTGTGGTTCCTGCGGGGGCGGATGCAAGTAGTAAGGAATACGGTTATAGTGAAAAATTAAGCTTATATAAATATTGCGTTTCAGTGAGGTAAAAAATGGCGGCACTTACACCTATGATGCAGCAGTATCTGGACATAAAAGAGCAATACAAGGACTGCATACTTTTCTTCAGGCTCGGTGATTTTTATGAAATGTTTTTTAGTGATGCCGAGACTGCGTCCAAAGAGTTAGAAATTACGCTGACAGGCAGAGATTGCGGACTTGAACAAAGAGCTCCCATGTGTGGAGTTCCTTTTCATTCTGCTGATTCATATATATCAAAACTGATAAATAAAGGCTTTAAGGTAGCTATATGTGAACAGGTGGAGGATCCTGCACTTGCAAAGGGTATTGTAAAAAGAGATGTGATAAGAGTCATTACACCAGGTACTGTAACTGATTCATCCATGCTTGATGAAAAGAAAAACAACTATCTGATGTCTGTATACCGAAATAAGTTCTACTTTGGAATAGCGGTAGTTGATATTTCTACAGGCGAATTTATATCTTCCCAGATTAACTGGGGTAATACAACAAGTAAGCTGATGGATGAAATAGCAAAGTTCTCTCCTACAGAAATCATAGTGAACAGTGAGTTCTATAATGACAAGGAAATAATGGAATTGGTAGGAAAGAGATTTAGCTCATACACCTCAGGCTTTGATGATAAGTATTTTGAAGATGGAAATGCAGCTGACATTATACGGAAAAAATTTTCAGAGTGTGAATTGTTAAGCAGGGGATACGATTTATCAATAAATGCTGCCGGTGCACTTCTTGAATATCTGGAGCAAACGCAGAAAGTTAATTTGAATCATATTCAGGGAATAAGCTCATACAAAATAGAAGAATTTATGGTACTTGACATATCAACAAGAAGGAATCTTGAGCTGACTGAGACTATGAGGGAAAAATCCAGAAAAGGAACACTCCTTTGGGTTCTTGACCGGACAATGACTTCAATGGGTGGAAGGACAATAAGGAAATGGATAGAGCAGCCATTGATAAACCTCTCAGATATTAATGAAAGGCTTGAAGCAGTAAATGAACTGAAAGAAAAGTTTATGGTACGTATGGAAATCCGCGATCTTTTAAAGAGGGTGTATGATGTTGAAAGGTTGATGGGAAAGATCATATTGGGAAACGTAAATTGCAGGGACATGGTAGCTTTAAAAAATTCTCTTGGGCAGATTCCGTTCATAAAAAACATACTAGAGCAATGTTCATCAGAACTCAACAAGAGAAATTATAAACAGCTTGATACAATGGAAGACATCTATAAACTTATTGAAGAATCAATAATTGAAGAACCTCCTGTTTCAGTTAAGGAAGGCGGGATTATTAAAACTGGTTATAATCCTGAAGTGGATAAGTACAGAAAGGCAACTACAGAAGGGAAAGACTGGGTTGCAATGCTTGAAAACAAGGAAAGAGAACGTACTGGCATAAAAAATCTGAAAGTAGGCTTCAACAAGGTATTCGGGTATTATATAGAAGTAACTAAATCATATTACTCTTTGGTTCCTGATTCATATATTAGAAAGCAAACACTTGCAAATTGCGAACGATTTATTACGCAAGAGCTGAAAGAAATCGAGGATACCATACTGGGAGCGGAACAAAAAGTAATAGAGCTGGAGTATCAGCTGTTTCTGGAAATAAAAAATAAAATAGCTGAAGAAGTGGGAAGGATAAAAAACACAGCAAGAAGTATAGCTGAAGTAGACGTAATATGCTCTTTGGCAGAAGTAGCAGACAGGGAAAATTATACCATGCCTGAGATGTCGGTCGAAGACAGGATAGAAATAATTGACGGACGACATCCCGTAGTAGAAAAAATGATAAATCATACATCGTATGGAGAACAGATTTCCTTCGTGCCCAATGACACACTTCTCGATATGGACGAAAACAGACTTGCAATAATTACAGGCCCAAACATGGCGGGTAAATCTACTTATATGAGACAGGTGGCTTTAATCATACTTATGGCTCAGATAGGCAGCTTTGTGCCTGCATCAGGTGCAAGGATCGGTATTGTTGACAGGATATTTACGAGAGTAGGGGCCTCCGACGATCTGGCTGCAGGGCAAAGCACATTTATGGTTGAAATGTCCGAGGTAGCAAACATTTTAAATAATGCCACTTCTAGGAGTTTGCTAATTCTTGATGAAATAGGTAGAGGGACAAGCACTTTTGACGGGTTAAGTATTGCATGGTCTGTAATTGAGTTTATCGGAGATAAGGAAAAATTGGGATGCAGAACACTGTTTGCCACTCATTATCATGAACTTACAGAGCTCGAAGGTAAACTTACAGGGATAAAGAATTACTGCATTTCAGTAAAAGAAAAGGGTGAAGACATAATATTCCTGAGAAAAATTATCCGTGGAGGGGCAGACGACAGCTATGGTATACAAGTTGCGAGACTTGCAGGTGTACCACAGCCGGTAATAGACAGAGCAAAAGAAATACTATGTGAGCTTGAAGATGCAGATATAAGCAAGAAGGAAATCAAAATAAGGAAAAACAGGATTCCTATTGACGGACAGATAGACCTTTTTTCATTCGGCAATACATCAAAATCGAAAGATGAAATAATGGATGAACTAAAAAGTGTGGATATTTCAGCGCTTACACCCTTGGATGCAATTAATGTGCTGTATAAGCTTCAGCAAAAAGCCAGGAAAGGATGCTAAGGTTTATATTATGGGAAAGATTATTGTATTGGATGAAAATACTTCAAATAAGATTGCAGCCGGAGAAGTAATCGAAAGGCCTGCTTCCGTGATAAAAGAACTGGTTGAAAACTCTATAGATGCAGGTGCAAGTAGTATAACTGTAGAAATCAAAAATGGTGGTATTTCTTATATCAGAGTTACGGACAACGGCTCCGGTATAGACGAAGATGATGTTGAAATTGCATTTGAAAGACATGCAACCAGTAAGATTAAAAGTGCAAACGACCTTGATTCAATAAGCACATTAGGATTCAGAGGTGAAGCTCTTGCAAGTATAGCAGCTGTTTCGCGTGTAGAATTATCTTCAAGGGTACAAAAAAATGCACATGGTATGTATATAAGCATTCAGGGGGGAAATGTAAAAGAATCCAAACCTGTGGGATGTCCGGTCGGGACAACCTTTATTATACGCGATCTTTTTTATAATACACCTGCGAGATTTAAGTTTTTAAAAAAAGATAGTACAGAAACAGGTTATATTTCTGATATAATAAGCAGAATCGCTCTGGCTAAGCCGCATATTTCCTTCAAGCTTATCAGCAATAATGCAACTATTATCCATACTCCGGGAAATAATGAACTGCTAAGTGCGGTTTTCAGCATATACGGCAAGGAAACAGCAAAGGAAGTAGCAGAAATCAGCTATCAAGATAATAAGGTAAGAATTACAGGATATGCAGGAAAACCGGAAATATCAAGAGCGACACGGAATCACCAGTCTGTTTTTGTAAATGGAAGATATGTAAAAAGCAAATTGATTACATCTGCCATAGATGAGGCATACAAGACATTTCTTATGAAAAATAAATTTGCTTTTATTGTGATGAATTTAGAAGTAAATCCTCTTATTGTTGATGTAAATGTACACCCTACGAAGATGGAAATAAGATTTTCAGAAGAGCAAGAAATATTCAGAAGTGTATATCATTCAATAAATAATGCACTTCTGGGAAAAGTAACAGCAAAAACGGCACATTTTGAAGAGAAGGATAATAATATTTCCTATAAATTTGAAAACAAGCCAGCCTACAAAGAAAACTACATTCAGCAAAACTTTAGTACCGGGTTTCAATATATAAAAGAAAAACCTGAAACATTTACCCGTAAAAATACTTTTTCAACAAGTACATTGAACAATTACACAAATAGTGCTAAGAGAGATGAAATCAATGTAAGCAGAGAGATTCGTAAAGAAAGTTTGCCGGAAAAACCGGTTGAGGAAAAAAAATCATTGCATACTTATACTGACATAGTTTCACCAGTAAGAAAAGAAAATAATGAACAAACTGCTAAGAATGAAAATACTACTCAAAAAAGCAGTATTGCTGAAATTAATACTATATTGAATGAAATATCTGAGGATAGTAGGGAATTGAAAAATCAAAACGAGCATACTGAAACATCTTTGGAACAAAAGTGTCAAAACGTTCAGGAACTAAAGAATGAGTTTCTTGTAAATTCTAAAATCATCGGACAGGCATTTTCTACTTATATACTGCTTCAGCATGAAAATGAGCTGTTAATGATTGATCAGCATGCAGCCCATGAAAGAATAATGTATGAAAGACTACGGACAAAATTTATAAATAACGAGTCAATGTCTCAGGAGCTGATATCCCCTGTAGTAATAGAGCTTGCAAACCATGAGATTAAGTTTCTGGAGGAGGAACAAGAATTTTTACAAAGATTAGGTTTTAATTATGAAAGCTTTGGTAATAATACTATAATGCTTAGATCAATTCCATATTTGGATAATGGGGGTTCAATAAAGGAAATATTTACAGAGATTCTTGATTATGTAATCGGAGCAGTAAAAAACGGTTATAAAAAGGATTCATTTTCAAGCATTGCAGACGAAGCGATTTATACCCTTGCGTGTAAATCAGCAGTAAAAGCTAACAAAAAATTAGATGACATGGAGATACAGAGTATAATAAACGAGCTGACAAAGCTTGAAAATCCCTTTACTTGTCCCCATGGCCGTCCTACAATAGTCAGGCTTAGAAAATATGAACTGGAAAAAATGTTTAAAAGAATAGTGTAAAAATGGTTAGAGAAATATAGGTTTTTATTTACAAAGTGGAATGTGATATATTTGGAGGTCAGCGTGAAGACTGTAATAGTGATAGTAGGGCCTACTGCATCAGGGAAAACCAAATTATCTATAGATATAGCGAAAATACTGGACGGAGAAATTATTTCTGCAGATTCGATGCAGGTTTATAAATACATGGACATAGGTACAGCCAAGCCTGATACTGAAGAAATGTCCGGAATAAAACATTACTTAATCGATGAAATCTATCCTGATGAGGAGTACAATGTTGCAAAGTTTCAACAGTTAGCCCTCGAATATATAGATGAAATCATTCAAAAAAACAAAGTTCCAATTATAGTGGGTGGTACAGGATTATATATAAATTCGCTCATATATAATCTGAACTTTTCTGAAACTATAAGTGATTGGGGATTAAGAGAAAATTTGAAAAAAGTTGCAGAGGAGAAAGGAAACAAGTATCTTCATGAAAGGTTGAGGGAGGTAGATCCCGAAGCTGCAGAAAGTATACACGAAAACAACGTAAAAAGAGTAATCAGGGCTCTGGAGGTTTATGAACATACAAAAAAGCCTATTTCCTATCACCAAGAGATCTCTAGAGCAGTGCCACCAAAATACAGATTTGCCGTTATTGGCCTTCGTATGGAAAGACAAAGGCTTTATGACAGAATAAACAAAAGAGTTGATATTATGATGGAAAAAGGCCTGGTGGAAGAAGTCAGAAATCTCGTAAAAATGGGGTACGATAGTAGTACTATTGCAATGCAGGGTATAGGGTATAAAGAAATTCTTTCATACATAAGAGGAGAAGTAACACTAGAGGACGCAGTTTATATAATAAAAAGAGATTCAAGGCACTATGCAAAAAGACAGATAACATGGTTTAAAAAAATAGAGTATATACATTGGATTGATGTGGACAAATACAGTGAAGAGGCTGGTATTCTAGAAAATATCAAATATTATATTGCATCATTTGGAATTTTCTTGTAGAATATGTGTAGACAAATAATGGTTTATAGATATAAATGCTTATATAAAATATAAGTATATTTCTCAATAATTTTTAATTATTGTAGAAGCTAATGTATTTCACTTTTAGATAAAAGACGAGAATAGAGGAGGATTTCCAGTGGTTAAGAACAATATTAATTTACAGGATGTATTTTTAAATCAGGTAAGAAAGGAACATATAGGTGTTACAATATACCTGACAAACGGCTTTCAACTAAAAGGAATGGTAAAAGGGTTTGATAATTTTACCGTAGTACTTGACAGCGAAGGCAGGCAGCAACTGGTTTATAAACATGCAATATCAACTATAAGTCCAATGAAAGCTGTAAATTTGATATTTAATGATAATAATAACAGAGAATAACTACATAAAAAAAGATAGCTACCTTTATAGCTATCTTTTTTTATGTAGTTATTTATAATTTTCTGAATACACCTATAACTTTTCCTAAAATAGAAAGATTGTCTGTTACTATTATAGGATCGAGGTACTGATTTTCCGGCTGCAACCGTACATAGCCCTTTTCTTTATAGAAGGTTTTTACTGTAGCTTCATCACCTATAAGAGCAACAACTATGTCGCCGTTATTAGCTATGGATTGCTGTTTTACTAGTACAAAATCTTTATCGAATATACCTGCTTCAATCATACTGTCACCTTGTACTCTAAGCATAAATGCTGTGGAATTCTGGACAAAGTCCACAGGCAGAGGAAAAGTATCTTCTATATTCTCTACGGCAAGAATCGGCTGCCCAGCAGTTACTTTCCCAACAATAGGCACCTCCACAAGCTCTTTCCTAGGATAAAAATTTTCTTCATTTCTTATGGGTTTATTATTTTTAGAACTGACCACTTTAAGTGCTCTTGGCTTGGTGGGATCTTTAAGTATCATGCCGTCCTTTTCAAGCCTTTCCAAATAACCGTGTACGGTAGAAGTAGATTTAAAACCTACTGCGCTGCATATTTCTCTGACAGATGGAGGGTAACCTTTTTCCTCAACCTGTTTATTGACAAAGTCTAATATTCTTTGCTGCTTTTCATTTAACTTTTTTTGCATAGTAGCACCTCTTCTTATTTATATACGCTCATAACCTCATACCTGAAACATAGGATATCAAGTGTCCATAATGTGTTTTGAAGATAATTTGGAAACCTGTAATACAAATCATCTTTATGCTGTTTTGTACAGTCAAACAAATTAATACTATATGATTGTATTATATCATAAATTTTACAAAAATCAAACTTATGTTCGAAATTTTCTTACAAAATATTGACAAAGAACAAACGTTCGAATATAATGTTTTCATAAAGAACATCTGTTCCGTATGAGGTGAATTTATGAAAAAGAAGTATGTTTTAAAAAATAAGACGAGATTTACAACAGTAATAATGATAATGATAATAACCATAACTACAACTTTTTTGGCAACGACAGTATATGGATATAAGGAATCTTCCTATAAAACAATAATTGTCAGACAAGGTGACACATTATGGGACATAGCAAATAAAAACAATAAAGAAAGTGATATAAGAAAGTATATCTATGAAATAAAAAAAGTAAATAACCTTAACGATGGTAACATAATCTCAGGACAGGAACTAAAAATACCTGTTTTAGAATAGTATAAAAATAATTGACATAAACAGTGGTGTTTACTCGTGTTCGACAAAATTCAATGTTCATTTGACAACCCATTCTAAAAGGAGTATCATAATACCTAGTTTAATTTCCTTTTAAAAGAAGTTTGAAAAAACAGGTTTTATTGGGGGGTCAATAAATGTATTTGGAAAAGGTTTTCCTTTCTGAAGATTTAAAATACATATTTCTATTCATGTTGGTAATATACATATCAGGTGCATTAATATCCTTAATTCTACACAAAAGACAAAAAACAGCTTTAATAATATCAAATTCTGCAGTAATAGCTGCTTCTGTAGTAGGTAGCTTTTTTTCTTTAATGATATTATCTTCAGAAAACAAAAACATTTTGGAGTTTTCATTTGCAAGTAACATCAAAAATATTTCAATTGATTTCAGAATTGATAATCTTTCAGCTTTATTTATACTGATTATTTCTTTAATTTCCCTTACAGTTTCATTATATTCATATGGATACTTGAGGCATTACTTACATAAAAGAAATTTAAGCTTATTTGGATTTCTATATAATTTTTTTGTTTTATCAATGGTACTGGTTGTTTCATCCGGACATCTATTCTTTTTCCTTATAGTCTGGGAGTTAATGTCCTTGATTTCATACTTCCTGGTTGTTTTTGAGAACGAAAAGGCTGAAACGCAAAAAGCGGGTGTTATGTACATAATAATGACACATATAGGAACAGCGTTTATTATAGCTGCTTTTGTATTAATATTTAAATACTCTGGAACAGCTTATTTTTCCTCAATAAACCTCGAAAAAACACCTTTAGCTGTAAAAAACATAATATTCTTATTTAGTTTGATAGGCTTTGGCACCAAGGCCGGTCTGATCCCATTACATGTGTGGCTGCCTAAAGCACATCCGGCGGCACCAAGTAATATTTCTGCTTTGATGTCTGGCGTCATGATAAAAACTGCTGTATATGGTATTATCAGAGTATGTTTTGGTTTTTTGGACCCCCAGTATCTTTGGTGGGGAACGCTGGTACTTGTAATCGGAGGTATCACAACAATACTGGGAATAGCGTTTGCCTTAATGGAAAATAATATCAAGAGGTTGCTTGCTTACTCTAGTGTAGAAAATATCGGTATCATAATGATAGGTGTAGGGATAGCCTTAACATCCTATTCAAAAGGGTATACGGGAATAGCTGTATTTGCCATAAGTGCTGCACTCCTACATACATTGAACCATTCAATATTTAAAAGTATGCTTTTCTTAGGTGCTGGAGCTATACATTATTCGACTGATACAAAAAATATGGAAAAGCTGGGCGGCTTGATAAAACGTATGCCATTTACAGCTTTGTTTTTTTTGTGTGGAACTTTATCCATATCTTCGATTCCGCCTTTTAATGGATTTACCAGTGAATGGCTTATATATCAGTCACTTTTTGCAGGTATCGGAATAACCGGAAGCTGGTATAAGATCATACTTATATTAATAGTTGCATTATTAGGAATGGCAGGAGTATTGGTAGCAGCAAGCTTTATTAAGACATTTGGTATTGCATTTCTTGCTCTTCCAAGGACAAGCAGCGCAAAATCAGCCGAGGAAGTTCCTAAGTCAATGCTTGCAGGTATGGGAATTTTATCGTTCCTGTGCATATTGTTTGGCATACTGCCTGGAATAACTCTCAGACTGATTGAAAATGTGAGCAATGATTTTTTTGGTAATTCAATAAGCAGTGTAATCACTGGAAAGTCCAGCTTCCTAATGTTTTCTGATAAGAGTAGTACATCAATTTCTCTAGCTGCACTTGTCATAGCTTTTTTGATTTTGATTCCCGTCTTATTGCTAATAGTAAATCTACTTAAAGGAAAAGCACAAAAAAGAGTGTATAAAACGTGGGATTGCGGGTACAGGGCTTTAGATTCAAGAATGCAGTATTCTGCAACAGGTTTCTCTAAACCGTTACGAATTGTATTTAGAGCATTATACAGGCCAAATAGAGAATTTGAGGTAGAAAGCGGAGCTACGGAGTATTTTTTCAAATCAGCCCAATATAAAGTTTCAACTCAATCAATATTTGAAAAATACATGTATGAACCAATTATTAAAAATGTCATAAATTTTGCAAGGAGAACCAGATTTCTTATACAGACAGGGAGTATACATACTTACCTCATTTATATATTTGTAGTTATTGTTGTAATGTTCATTTATTATGCAAAATCCTAATATCGGGGTGAAAAAATGTTTATAGATTTAGCAAAATGCATTTTGCAAATATCAGTCATTATAATATTTGCTCCTCTAGTAAACGGGATAATAAGGAAAATCAAGGCTAAAGTTCAACATAGAAAGGGAGCACCTGTCTTTCAGATGTATTATGATCTTCTCAAGCTTTTTAAGAAGGATGTAGTTATTCCTGAGAACTCATCATGGATTTTCTGGATAACCCCTTATGTTTATTTTATATCAATAATCATTGCGGCTCTGTTTGTACCGGTAATTCCACAAATGTTTTCATTTGGCTTTACGGGAGATATGGTACTTTTTGTATACCTTCTTGCAATAGGAAGACTTTTTATGGTTTTAGCAGGATTAGATACAGGAAGTACATTCGGAGGTATGGGCAGCAGTCGTGAAATGATGATTTCATCCCTTATTGAACCTTCGCTATTAATAACACTTTTTACTTTAGGACTTAACCCTAATAATTATTCAGCTAATTTTAAAGCTATTTATGCAGGCTCAATAAATGTGGGGGCTGGTATATTCAGCCCTGCATATATGCTGCTTTTAGCCGCAATGTTGATAGTGCTTATTGCCGAAACTGCAAGAATACCGGTAGATGATCCAGCAACTCATCTGGAGCTGACTATGGTACATGAAGCAATGATATTGGAATATTCGGGCAGATATCTGGCTTTAATGCAGATATCTGCTTCAATAAAGCAGCTTTTACTGATTACACTTGTAGTAAATGTATTTTTCCCTTTTAGTATTGAAGCAGAGCCGATAATAGGTCTTTTCATAACACTGATTTTATATGTTTTAAAAGTAGTTTTGACAACTGCTCTTATAGCATTTGTTGAGATCAATTCTGTAAAACTAAGGTTGTTCAGTGTGCCAAATTATGCGGCACTTGCATTTATATTATCATTATTAGGTTTTATGGCGTCATTTGTATTCGGGAGGTAGTGAGATGAATAAGTTTTTAGATATCTTGAATCTTTTTTCAATGTTTATTCTAATAACTACTTTTATACTTGTAGCAAATAAAAGAATCAATTCTTATATTAAGACATTCAGGCTTCAGTCGGCTCTTCTGGCTTTAGTAGCTGCTACATTTAGCCTTTACCACCTAA
This sequence comes from Clostridia bacterium, assembly GCA_026414765.1. Taxonomy (NCBI): domain Bacteria; kingdom Bacillati; phylum Bacillota; class Clostridia; species Clostridia bacterium. The sequence continues at coordinate 47,958 of JAOAIJ010000027.1, forward strand.
TAGAAGAAGGGAAGTTTGACGGTATCATTATAATATGTCTGCTAATTATTGCTCTTAAGGTTATTTATATACCTAGTATGCTGAAAAGAATTACTAAAAGAGTTGAGTATAAAGTGGAAAAAGACTTTTTTATAAACATTCCGATTTCCATTATCATTTGCTGTGGACTGGTAATATTAATCTGGTATGTTGTTTCGTTAATACCTGATATCAGAAACATGTACGAGCGTATATTCCTGACTAATTCCGTAGCAGTAGTGCTTATAGGTCTTTTCTTTATGATCAGCAGGCGAAAGGCGATAGGACAGATAATAGGCTTTCTTGTAATAGAAAACGGTATGTTTATGGCTGCCATACTTACCACATTCGGAATGCCTATGATTGTAGAAATAGGTGTATTTTTCGATTTGCTCACAGCAGTTTTGATTATGGGAGTATTCGTGTTCAGAATAAATGAGAATTTTGATTCAATAGATATAAATAAGTTACGTAATCTAAAGGGATAAGGTATAGGAGGTATTATGATAGCATTGTTGCTGTTTATTCCACTTATTACGTGTGGAATGTTCTGGTCTACAAAAAATAGGAATATATTGAATATCATAAATGCATCCGGAATAACATTACTGCTTGGGTTATCTGTGTATTGTGCATATGATGTCATACTGAATAAAAACATCACCCTCAAGCTTTTCAGTGATATCATATATATTGATTCTCTCAGCGCTTTGATGCTTTTAGTTACTTCATCGGTTGCTTTTCTGGCTTCAGTTTATTCTATTGGCTATATGAATGAGGAGTTTGACAGAAAAATAATTAGCATTAAAAAGCTTCAGATTTATTATACTCTTCTGCATGTATTCATTTTCACCATGATCCTTACAATTACTACGCAAAACATGGGACTTATGTGGATCGCAGTAGAAGCAACAACATTAGCCTCAGCTTTTCTGGTAGGTTTTTATAATGACAAGAAATCGATCGAAGCAGCCTGGAAGTATATCATAATATGTTCAGTCGGTATTGCTTTTGCCATGCTTGGCGTTGTCATGCTGTATTATTCCTCGATGCATTCATTAGGAGAATCTGTTTCAGGACTAAACTGGACATATCTTTTTGAAAATGCCGGGAAGCTGCAGGGGAGCATACTTAAGATAGCTTTTATATTTATACTGGTCGGATTTGGAACAAAGGTTGGATTAGCCCCTATGCATACGTGGCTCCCTGATGCACACAGTCAGGCACCATCGCCAATAAGTGCCCTGCTTTCAGGAGTGCTGCTGAATACAGCCATGTACTGTATTATAAGGGTTATGATAATTGTCAATAAAAATGCCGGAAACAATATTTATACAAGCAAACTTCTTGTAGCATTAGGAATAATATCTATTGGGACGGCTGCAATATTTATCCTGGTACAGCAGGATTTCAAGAGATTGCTTGCGTATTCAAGCATAGAGCATATGGGAATTATAGCTTTAAGCCTTGGTATATTCACACCGTTAAGTATTTTTGGGGCACTATATCATATAATAAATCACGCTTTTACAAAATCAATGCTTTTTATAGCTTCGGGTAATATATATTTAAAATATAACACAAAAAAGATAAGCAAGGTTCAAGGTATTTTAAAAACAATGCCCATAACAGGTACTGCATTTATAATAGGACTTTTCGCAATAACAGGAATGCCTCCTTTCAGCGTTTTCAGCAGTGAACTGAACATAATTATTGCATCCTTTGAAAAGACAAGCTATATACCCGCTGCATTGATGCTTTTATTTCTAACATTTGTTTTTGCGGGTTTTGTTAAGCAAATGATGAAAATGTTTTATGGAAAACCTCAAATTAAAGAGTTGAGACCAGGCGAGATAAACCGGATAGGGTCAGTAATACTGATTACGTATATAATAATTATCACAATAACAGGCTTCTATATTCCTGGTCCAGTAAAAGAACTTATTGATTCTGCAGGAGAAATTGTCAGAGGTACTGTAAAGTGAAAAGTATAAGGAAGAACTGTAAACTGATTATTGTCTAAAGGGGTACGGGACTATGCTTGAAAAGATAATTGATGCGCTCAGGAGGAGCTTTCCTGGAGAAATTAAAAAATATGAAACAGTAAACAATAATGAAATATATATAGAAATAACAACAGAAAGTGTAATGGAAATATGTAACTTTATCTATAAAAATATTGATTGTTCACTTGTTTCGCTTTTTGCAAATGATGATAGGACCCTTGATGAAAGCTATGCAGTATACTATACGTTTGCGATAAGGAAGGCGGGAGCTTTGCTTGTTGTAAAAACAAAGGTTTCTAATGATAAAGCTGTTTTGAAATCAATTTCTTCTTCAATACCTGCTGCGTGTCTTTATGAAAGAGAAGTAAGTGATATGTATGGAATAAACTTTGAGGGAATCCCTGACAACAGAAAATTTGTATTTCATGAGAATTGGCCAGAAAAGTTGTATCCAATGAGAAAAGAAGTACCAGTTTCTGAAAAGCCTCCTTTTGAAGATAATGAACAGGAATTTATAAAAATAAACGGAACGGGAGTATTTGAGATTCCTGTAGGTCCTGTACACGCAGGCATAATAGAGCCGGGCCATTTCAGATTCAGTGTGGCAGGTGAGCCAATTATCAACCTTGAAGCCAAACTATTTTATGTTCATAAAGGAATAGAAAAACTTTCTGAAAATCAGCATTTTGAAAAGGTATTGTTTTTATCCGAGAGAATCTCAGGAGATGAAACATTTTCAAACTCACTGGCTTACTGCATGGCTTTGGAGAAAATAGCCGGCTTTACGCAAATCCCTGAAAGGGCGGATTATACAAGAACAATTCTTTGCGAATTGGAAAGGCTATATAACCATATTGGTGATATTGCCGGATTATGTGTTGATGTTGCCTATGTATTTGCAAATGGTCAATTTGCCATGATGAGACGATGGTGTCAGATGCTTAATGAGGAATTGACCGGAAGCAGGTTTTTACGAAGTGCTAACAGGCCTGGTGGGCTAAGAAAGGATTTTATAAAGAATAAAGAAAGTATTATTTTATCAAGTTTGCAAAAACTTGATAAAGAATTTAACGAGACTGTAAATATAATAAAATCAAATAGTATGTTTATAGACAGGGTGGAAAATACTGGTATAGTCAGGCACTCGGTGGCCGTAGATTTAAATGCTGTAGGTCCGGCGGCCCGTGCAGCGGGCATAAGGGAAGATGTGAGGGCAAACTATCCATATGCAGCATATGATAGGATTCAATTTTCAATACCTGAACATCGAAATGGGGATGTAAACTGCAGAATGAACACAAAGATTGAAGAAGTAAACGAATCAATAAAAATAATACAAAAATCCATAGAAAGCATGCCTGTAGAAGGTAATTTTATTGAGCCGGTTACAGATATTGAGCCTTACAAATATGCATTTGGAATTACCGAATCGCCAAGGGGCGAGAACGTTCATTGGCTTATGTCAGGTGAAAAAAATACAATCTTCAGGTATAAAATAAGGACTCCGTCCTTCTGTAATTGGCCTGTACTGTGTCATGCCGTAAAAGGGAACATAGTTCCTGATTTCCCTTTAATAAATAAAAGCTTTAATTTGTCATATTCAGGAAATGATTTATAAATTAGATTGAATTATTCAGACTTAAGATAATAATTGAGGGATGGTAATATGTATAGCATAATAAAAAAGTTTATAAACCACGGTGTAGTAACAGTTGATTACCCAAAAAAACCTGTTAACAGTAAATCTATCACAGGAAAGCCGGAAATAGATATGGGTAGATGTGATGCATGTGGAGAGTGTGTAAAAAGGTGTCCTTCGTCAGCACTACAGCTTGAGACTGATAAGAATAAGACAAAAAAGGTAACTGAAAATAATGCAATTTCAACTCTAAGTTTAAACTTAGATGAGTGCATTTTTTGTTCTTTGTGTAGCGATGTGTGTAATAAAAATGCAATTACAATGACAAACAATTTTGAACTGGCGGAGTATGACAGAGAGAGTTTGAGAAAAACTCCTGTAGTTGTAAAGGATAGAGACTTACCATCTGACGAGTATGAATTAATAGGGCAGCAGCTTAAGGAAAATATAAACAGATATTTCGGTAGAAGTCTTCAAATAAGAGAAGTAGATGCCGGATCTTGCAATGGATGCGATAACGAAATAAATGCACTAAACGGACCATATAATGATATTGAAAGGTTCGGTATTAGTTTTGTAGCCTCACCAAGGCATGCTGATATGCTTCTTGTCACAGGTCCTGCCAGCCGTAATATGGAACTTGCACTTATCAAAACGTATAATGCAACACCTGATCCAAAGCTGGTTGTTGCGGTTGGAGCCTGCGCATGCAGCGGTGGCATATTCAAGGATAGCTATGCTACAAGAAACGGGATAGATTGTATTGTTCCGGTAGACATATATATACCTGGATGTCCGCCAAGGCCGCAAGCTATAATATATGGGCTACTAAAAGCTATAGAGAGGAAATAGGTTGTTATATTAAGAGCAATAATATAAAATGGTTGGTAAGAATTGCATATGATATATTAATAACAGGAAAGGGTATGAAAATGAGTAAGGAATGCGTGTTGTATGATAGAGTATGCAGTAATTGCGGTGAATGTGAGATATGCGATCTGAATAATAATAAAATATGTAATAACTGCGGAAAATGCATAGATGAAATTAACCCATATAGGAGCATAGCTCTGGAAGATTTTATCAAAAAACAGGAGGATAAAGAAAAATTAGATAATACGAAAAAATAAGGAGAAATTTTTTCTACTTGTTTTTTCGTATTTCCTCAAGCTTCTTTTTTATTTCCTTGCTGTCGGAATAGTCATTATACTCTAAAAATTTCTCGTAATAGAATTCTGCATGTACAAAATCCTTTTTTACTTCGTATGCGTTCCCGAGTGCCTTTAAAATAAAAGTACATTTTCCATTTACCCAATAACCTGATAAGTATGAAGATAATGCTTTATCGGGCTGATTAAGCTTATCATATGCAAGACCTATGTTGAAAAATGCATATTCCGATCTAGAAATTTTGTTGGTTTCATTTCCTTCGTCTATACATTTTTGGTAATCGCCTTTAAGGTAATAAACTTTTGCCAAATTACAGTGAGCCGTATCATTTCTGGAGTTTAGCTCAATAGCTTTTTTGAACTCCTCTTCTGCTCTCAATAAATAATCTTTGTTATTTTTATTATCCTCATAAGCATTCAGGTAATTGGTTGCTAGTATGCAATGACCCCTGTCGCTTAAAGGTGCCTTTTCAACTACATCGCTCCAGAGCCTTATATTATCACTGAAAACATAATTTCTTTTTAGTGTAAGTACAGAATTCATAACTATAATTATTGATATGAAAGTAACAAAAAACAATAATGGTTTTCTAAAAAGGTATGGTCTTCCGACTATCCTGTAACCGGAGAAAATCATGCCAATAAGAAATATTGCAAAACCTACAATAGGGAAGTAAAGTCTATGTTCAAAATATACGTCTTTAATGGAAATAAAAGATGATTCTACAGCCAACCCTATAAAAAACCACATTATGCCGAAGGATGTCAGTTTGTTCTTTTTCAGGTTAAGCAAGGAGAATAGCCCTATTAAGAGCAGTATTCCAAAGGAAATATATGATCCGTTTTCCCAAATATTATGCGAAATGGGGTAGTCGTTACTGTAATCAAAATTAAGCCTGTCCGGGATGAAAAGTAGTCTGATATAATGGACTATGACATTCATCTGAGTATAAAAATACCAGTCTCTCGGCATGGAAGTGCTGGCTTTAAAGCTTACACCGGGATCACTCTGGCTGTAGCCATGAAATACTACATTTGTAGCGGGAATAATAGGTAATGTAATTAATAATATTAATATGACAACAATGCGTTTTTTCCACGTCGTTCTTCCGTCTTTTAAAAAAAACAGAAACTCAATAAGTATGAGCATAAACGGGATAGTAATGGTATTCTCCTTCGTAAACATTGCAAGCACTATAAAAAGTAATGTTAACAGAATATTACGCACTTTATCAGTTAACCGGTATTTTATAAAGAAAAGTATAGCAAGAAAATAAAACATAGCAGCAAGAGATGCTGTACGTTGTACTATATATGTAACTGCATTTACTTGTACGGGGTGTGTTGCGAAAACAAGTGCAGAGAAGAGACTTATAGTATTTCTGTACTTATAAACAAGCTTACCGAAAAAATGCTTTAAACTTAAGATATTATTGATTATAAGGTATACAATAATACTATTCAAAATATGTATCAACACATTAACTATGTGATATCCGATTTCTTCCGTTTGATGGAAGAAATAGTTTATTGAGAAGGTAAAATAGATAATTACCCTGTTTGAATAGAATTTCCATAGTGAAGGGAAATCCCAGGGAAATCTTATGGAACTATTGTTTACAATATTGCCGAAATCATCTAAAGTGAACTGAGCCATAAAGCTGTTTGAGTATATGATTAGTGTTATAATGGTCAGAGTCCCAAAGACTATTAATTTTTTATTAAGCTTATTCTCTAATTTTTTCAGCATTGGCCTCACCGATATGTTTTTAGTATTTGCTGCCAAATATCAAGGTACATTGCCTTTCCTTTGACCTCTTCAAAGTCTGGTATATTTCCCAGCCTCCAGAGAGAAATGCCTTTTATCCCAAACATTTTTGCAAGTTTTATTTTTGCAATAACACTCCTGCTGTCCTCATACCATATTCTATTATGTATGTTTTCCTTTTCATTATAATATTTTACATAAGGATTTTCAAAGATTTTGCTATAACTTATGGTTACATTTTTCATGTTATCCTTATTAATTATTCTGTCCCGTATTTGTTCATATGAAGGTGTTTTAGCATTCTTATTGATAACACTGTTGTCCTTGGATTGCCATTGAGCTGTTCCAAAGGATATTTGCAGCCAGATTTTATTAACGTCAGCAACTCCGTCCTTCTTATCCGTAATTGCTTTCAGTGCATAGTATATCTCATCTATAGGAGTGAGAGGCGTGAGAGTATAATTATTTTTCATGTCGGTTTCAGTCAGACTTGTTGCATTATAATCATGGGCCATAAGGATAACTTTATCTGATATATTTCCAATAGTTTTATAGTCATATCCGTCGTAATATGATTGATTCTTTCTTTTAGGGTGAACGGCAACATAAAGTTTTTTGTTAAGTCTTTTCAGCTCTGGCTTCAATTCGGTAATAAAACTGTTAAAGTTATCCCGTAATTTCTTCCCCTTTAAACATTCAAAATCTATAACTACGCCGTCAAAAGAAATACTGGCATTATCGTCTTTAGTAAGAACTATTTTTTCTATAATACTCTCGACAATTGATTTTCTTGATTCCTTATCAGACAAGGCCAATTCAAGCAGGCCTGTATAGCTGTTTTTTTCATCATTCCATACCAATGTCTCTTGAGAAGCATAAATGCTTAACTGAGTGGTAGCTGTATACTCCCTGGCCGTATTAAAAGGAATGGAAAATCCCTCCGGAAGATAAAAATCAGCATTATCGTTATCTTCCATATTAAGAAAAACCTTTTTATTATCTTTATCATATTCAAGTCTGCTCCAACCAAAGCTGACAGAGCTTAAACTTTTTATCATATCCTTTTGCCTGAAGGCATTGAGAGCATAAAAAGCATTCATTTCCTTTATTTTTGAATTAATTTTTTCATATGCAGAAAACAGATAGAGAGCAGCATCTTCTTTTTTTACAGTTTCATTAGGTGCATAGGAAGTGCCGCTTTTTGCACCGACTATACCGAAATCCCGTGCTATTGATATATATCCGGCATTTCTCGTTATATCGCTAAAGGGCTTTTCGGAGGAAATCGATTTTTGAACTGCAAGTGTATCATAACCCATGTACCTTACAAGCATTACTGCCATTTCTTCACGTGTAAGGTAAGAAACTGGCCGTACTGTAGGGGAATCCTTTTTGATTATTCCATACTTTAAAGCAGTTTCTATGTATGAAAAATATGCTTTGTTTTTGTTTTGATTATCGGAAAAGCTTCCTTTTTCAGGTTTATACAAAGGACATTTCATTAGTTTGACAATTATGGATATAAATTCACTTTTGGTTATTGGTTTACCATATCCAAATTTATTATTTGCAGCGGCCTCAAACACATTCATTGCTCTGAGGTTGTGTATTGCTTTATATGAAATACTGTTTTTCGGGACATCAGAAAATTTTTGTGTATCCGGAAGGGTTTCAGAAATTACCGGTAAAGAAGAAGTTAGTGAAATTATAATTATTATGGTAGCAATAATTCTCTTTATAGAATTTGACAAGTTAGGCTCAACCTTTCATAATCAAGTATTTCGAGATACTTACAGTTTATCATATAGAGGGTTTAGTTACAAGAAATAAGACGGTTTAGATAGTGATTAAGTTCCACAGTATTGTAAAAAAAGCATAAATATAAAACATAATGGTTAAAAATTGTATAATATGTTAGAATAACTAATGCAGTTAGTATTTTTACAAGGAAGGTTTATAATGTACTCGGAAGTATATCTTGATAACAGTGCTACAACAAGGGCATTGGATGAAGTTATTGAATATATGGATATTATCTCTAAGGAATATTATGGTAACCCTTCTTCTCTCCATAGAAAGGGAATTGAAGCAGAAAGATTGATAAAGAAGTGGCGTGAAAGCATAGCAGCATCCTTAGGGGCAGAAAACAGGGAAATTTACTTTACTTCAGGAGGAACAGAATCAAATAACCTGGCTATCCGGGGATATCTTGATGCAAATCCTCGTAAGGGAAAGCATATTATTTGCAGTAAAATCGAACACCCGTCAGTGTTGGAAGTATATAAATACCTGTGTGCAAACGGTTATCAGGCAGATTATGTTAATGTAAATACTGAAGGGATGATAGATCTTGATGATTTACATAAAAAGATAAGAGATGATACCTCACTCATAAGTATTGTACTGGTGAATAACGAGATAGGTACCATACAGCCTGTCGAAAAAATATCAGAGATAAAAAATAATATAAACAAGGAGGCTGTATTACATATCGATGCAGTGCAAGCCTACGGCAAAATAAAAATATTGCCACAAAAATCCGGGATAGACATGATGTCATTCAGTTCCCATAAAATTCACGGTCCCAAAGGAGTAGGTGTTCTTTATGTAAATAAAAGCAAAAGGATTAAGCCGATACTCTTTGGGGGAGGTCAGGAAGCACTACTTAGATCCGGGACGGAAAATGTACCGGGAATATGCGGTTTTGGCCTTGCTTCCGAGATTGTGCATAGAGATTTGAAACAGAACCAGGAAAAAGTAAACGGAATAAAAAGGATCTTTCTGGATGAACTAAAAACAAAAGATATAGAATATAAAGCAGTATCGCCTGAAAATGCATTGCCCAATATTATTAATATATCTTTCCCTAATGTTAAAGCAGAGGTATTGTTGCACCACCTGGAGGAAAGGAGTATTTTCGTCTCTACTGGTAGTGCATGTTCTTCAAGAAAGAATAAATACAGTCATGTATTGCAATCCATTGGCTTGGCAGCTTGTGATATCGAAGGAGCAATAAGATTCAGTTTTTCACACCTGAACACAGAGGAAGATGCGAGGATAACTGTAGAGGCACTAAAAGAAATATTACCGGTAATACAGATAAAAAAGAATAAAGGAGGCAGAAAATGAAAAACGTTATTCTGGTAAGATATGGAGAAATAATTCTAAAAGGCTTAAACAGACCTGTTTTTGAGGATAAACTGATAAATAATATTAAGAAGGTAATAAGCAGCCTGGGAAAAGTGAATATAATAAGATCTCAGGCAAGAATATTCATAGAGCCGGAATCAGATGACTATGATTTTGGAGCAGCCATGGAAAAACTGGTAAAAGTTTTTGGTATAGTATCTGTGAGCCCTGTCCTAAAAATTGAAAGCGATTTCGATAAAATAAAAGAGCATTCGATTGTATTAGTTAAGGAAGTAGTCAGCAGTAAGAACTATAAAACCTTCAAGGTTGAAACAAAAAGAGGAAATAAGAGATTCCCCATGGAATCCCCGGAGATCAGCAGGGAAATAGGTGCTCATATACTCGACAATATTCCTACCCTAAAGGTAGATGTAAACAATCCTGATTTTGTATTTTATATCGAAGTAAGAGAATCAACATATATATATTTGGAAAAAATTCCTGCATATGGTGGAATGCCTTTAGGTACAAACGGAAAAGCCATATTGCTTCTTTCAGGTGGAATTGACAGTCCCGTAGCAGGCTGGATGATGGCAAAAAGAGGCGTAGAAATTGAAGCAGTACATTTCTATAGTTATCCGTATACCAGCGAAAGAGCGAAAGAAAAAGTGCTTGATCTGGCTAAGATTCTGTCAGAGTTTTGTTACCAGTTGAATGTACATATTGTTCCTTTTACAGATATTCAACTGGAAATTAATGATAAGTGTCCGGAAGAACAGAATACCATAATAATGCGTAGAGTTATGATGACAATATCAGAAAAAATAGCAAATAGAGTTGGTGCATTGGCGCTTATTACTGGTGAAAGTATGGGGCAGGTTGCAAGCCAGACCATACAAAGCCTTGCAGTGACAAATGCTGTAGTAGATATGCCGGTATTCAGACCTTTGATAGGTATGGATAAAAATGAAGTAATAGATATAGCCAGAAAGATAGGAACCTTCGAAACATCAATACTACCTTATGAAGATTGCTGTACGGTTTTTGTTGCAAAACATCCCAAAACGAGACCACAGCTTGATAAAATCCTACTCTCCGAATCAAAGCTTGATATTGAAGCAATGATTGAAAAAGCTATTGAAAACACTGAGATCATCAGGATTAAATCCTATCAATAACATGGATAAAATATGAAATATACCCGTAAACAATCTCTAATACAAAAGATATTGTGATAAACCAGCTTGAATACAGGGAAAATTTTACAAAACGATAATATATGCCTGTCTGGTAATAATATTATTATAGTAGAGAATAAATAAAAAACTGCTTTATGTAGTTTCGGGTAGATAATATGCTTTTTGCATCGTTAATAAATAGAAAGTTTTTTAAAATATCTGCAATTATAGTAATTGCTGTATTTATTACTTTGATAACTGCTTCTGTATTTATAACTTTTCCGAAAACCTATTATAAAGGTATTACAGTACATGGTATAGATATATCAGGGCTTAACAGGGAAGATGCAAAAACTGCTGTAGAAAAAGTTATGCTGAAAAAACTGGAGAATGCCAGATTTATTCTAAAATATAGAAGTTCTATCTGGTCATTCAAACCAAAAGATATCTCAATGAATTACCTGTTTGATGAAGCTCTTGAAGAAGCATATAAAACAGGGAGAAAAGGGAATATATTTAAAAGAGCATATGATGTATTAAACTTGAGGTTTTCAGGAAAAAATATTGCTCTAAAAACAACATATGAACGTAAATCTCTTGTTAATATGCTTTCAGGAATAAAAGAACAGATAGACAAGAAAGGAAAGAATGCATCTGTAAATTTTATTAATGGAGATATAAAGATAAATAAAGAACAGCTAGGAAGACATCTTGATATTGACAAGAACGTAAAACTGATAGAAAATCATATAGTGAAAGGTATTTTTGCTAAAATTGATTTGATAGTTAAAGAAAAGAAGCCTGCCATTTTATATGAGAATATTAAAGATATAAACTCTGTTTTATCATCATTTTCAACTGTATTCAATCCCAACGATGTAAATAGAACACAAAACCTTAAGATTTCATGCAGTAGGATAAACGGATTGATTCTCTTGCCGGGGGCAGCATTTTCTATGAATAAGGTACTTGGACCCAGGACAGTAGAAAATGGTTATAAAGAAGCAAAAGTCATTTTTAAAAGTGAATATGTCAATGGAGTTGGCGGAGGAGTCTGTCAGATAACAACAACACTTTACGATGCTGTTTTGTTGTCCAGACTAAAGGTCGTAGAACGGGAACATCACACACTGCCGTCAGTATATGTCGGACCCGGCCAGGATGCAACAATTGCAGAAAATTATATAGATTTCAAATTTAAAAATGATAAGGATTATGCTATATGTATAAATGCAGAAATAGTAAAAAATAAAGTTCAAATAAGAATATTGGGTAAATCCGACGGATGGGACTATGAAGTAAAACTATCCTCAGACGTTGTAGAAGAATATCCTCCTGAAGAGGAAGAAATCATCATTGACGATACTGTAGAAGATGGTAAGGAAGTAATGGTGCAACACCCAAAAAACGGGTGCAGAGTAATTCTGTACAGAGAACTGTACAATAGAAATGGTGATCTTGTAGAACGTGAAAAGATTTCTGATGATGTATACAAACCAATAAAAGCGCAGATTAAAGTAAACAGTAAACACTTAAAGGCGAAAAAAGGGCTGCTTACAGGTGAAGAAGATAATATACAGAATTAGTTTCTTGTATGAAGATACATTATTAATGTTGCCGGACTGGTTGACAGAGGGATCTAAACCGGCACAGATTATGGATTGGACTTTTCGTTTTTTTCTCTGGTTAGAACTGCTTTTATACAAAATTATAGAAATAAAAGCCAGAAAGGAGCGTATGGTTTAGTCGTTGACTATATCATACAAGGTCAAAATGGATAGCGGATTATATAACAAGGAGATAGAGTGTCCTGTATGCTCTATGAAGTTTGAGGTTACAAAAGTTAAAACCAAAGCCTGCAAGGTTGCTAATAGGGACTCGGATTTTTGTGTACATTATGAAGGACTGAACCCTATTCTATATGATGTATGGGTATGTGAAAACTGCGGATATGCAGCTCTTTCGGACCGATTTGAGGATATCAGTACAAAAGATGCCGGCATTATAAAACAATCAATTTCTCCGCGCTGGCATAAAAGAAGTTTTGCAGGGGAAAGAAACACAGAAATGGCTGTTGAAGCATTTAAACTAGCCTTGCTGAACCTTCAGGTAAGAAGCGCAAAAGCCAGTGAACTGGCTAAAATATGCTTAAGAATCGCCTGGTTATATAGATACGCTAATGACGAAAGAGAGAAGGATTTTTTGAAATTTGCATTAAGAAACTATGATGAAGCATATCAAAAGGAGCGTTTCCCTATAGATAAGCTGGATGAATTTACTTGCATGTTCATTATTGCCGAATTGTATAGAAGGATAGGCGATAAGGAAAATTCTATTCTATGGTTCAGCAGGCTGATAAGTTCTCCTGATGCCAGACAAAACGCCAAACTTATTGAAAGTGCCAGAGAACAATTTCAGCTCGTAAAAGAACAGGGCGGAAACAATACTACTTCTGCCTGATAAAATTGCTGTAAACCTGCATTTAAACTGGAGGTAAAAATGGAAGTTGGCAAAGTACCAAATGATATACTGAAAAGTCTCATTCTCGAAAAGATAAAATATACGAGAAAAGAAGTCCTTCTCAGGCCGAAAATAGGTGAGGATTGCTGTGCTGTTGATTTTGGAGAATATGCTTGTGTGTTATCTACAGATCCGATAACCGGCGCTGTAAACGAAATAGGCAGGCTTGCAGTACATATTTCCTGTAATGATATAGCTTCATGTGGCGTAGAACCTATTGGACTTCTTGTTACTATTCTGGCTCCGCCGGATACCACGGAAAAAGACCTGGATACTGTTATGACACAGATTTGCGATACTGCTTCTTTACTAAATGTAGATATACTTGGAGGACATACGGAAATAACAACAGCTGTAAACAGGTTTGTGATAACAAGTACTGCTATAGGCAGAGCTCCGAACGGAAAGATTATTTCTACCGCTGGGGCGAAACCCGGAGATGATATTATTATTACAAAAGCAGCAGGAATAGAGGGGACTGCAATTATAGCGCATGATAAGGAAGATTTGCTGATAAAAAACTTTGATAATAGAATGATTGATAAAGCCAAAGGTTATGTAAATAGTATAAGCGTTATAAAAGAAGGAATAATAGCAGGGGATTTCGGTGCTTCCTCCATGCATGATGTTACCGAAGGAGGTATTCTGGGTGCTGTATGGGAGGTTGGAGAGGCATCCCATGTAGGTGTTGTTATTGATAAAGATAAAATACCTGTAACAGAGGAAACAAAAATAATCTGTGAATACTTTGAAATTGACCCGTTGAAGCTGATTTCCAGCGGCTGTATGCTGATAACTGCAAAAAATGGTGAAGAATTAGTTCAGAAACTGAATTCAAACGGAGTTGATGCCGCAATAATAGGAAAAGTGACTGATACTCGTGATAAACTGCTTGTTTCAAAGACAGGTACGACTGAAATATTACAACCTGAATCTGATGAACTTTATAAAGTGATATAGGAGGGTACTGTATCAGCAATATTTAGATAATTTTTTATATTTCATTGACATAAATTTTATTTATTATTATAATTTTTATGAAAAGTTAATTAAAATAAATTAAAAGCGGATGAGTGTCATGGGAGAGTGCCGATTACTGCGTTACGCATCGTAATCGGACACCGAAGGAGTTATACTCTCAGGTTAAGTGACTATGACAGGACGCACCTCTGGAGAGACCGAAAAGGCGCCGAAGGGGCAAGAACAGATGAAAATCCGTTCACATCTCTCAGGCAAAAGGACAGAGATTATTTCGGGTATTTATTTACCTGATTGTAACACACGGTAATTTTATGTCACTTGGTTATTCAGGGGTCAAATCTTTAATAGGTTTGGCTTTTTATATTTTTAGGTGATTTTAGGAGGATACTTATGTACAGTATTGATGAAGTAAGAAAAATTGATCCGGAAGTAGCATCAGCTATCGAAGAGGAGGTAAGCCGTCAGAGAAATAAAATTGAATTGATTGCATCTGAAAACTTTGTTAGCAAGGCAGTTATGGAAGCTTTGGGAACTCCATTGACCAATAAATATGCTGAAGGTTACCCTGGAAAGAGGTATTATGGGGGTTGCGAACATGTCGATGTAGTTGAAAAGCTTGCGATAGACAGGGCAAAAAGAATATTTGGTGCCGATCATGCAAATGTTCAGCCTCATTCAGGTGCACAGGCAAATATGGCTGTATTCTTTGCGGTATTGAATCCGGGTGATACGGTTCTTGGTATGAATTTGGCACATGGTGGACATTTGAGTCACGGAATGCCTAAAAACATATCCGGAAAATACTATAATGTTATTCCATATGGTGTTAGAAAAGATGACTGCAGAATAGATTATGATGAAGTAAGAAAACTGGCATTGGAACATAAACCGAAATTGATAGTAGCAGGTGCGAGTGCATACCCAAGAGTAATAGATTTTAAGTTGTTCAGGGATATAGCTGATGAGGCTGGTGCATACCTTATGGTTGACATGGCTCATATTGCAGGTCTTGTGGCAGCAGGTCTTCATCCAAATCCTGTTCCTTACGCACATTTTGTCACTACTACTACACATAAAACCTTGCGTGGACCAAGGGGCGGTATGATTCTTTGCAAGGAAGAATTTGCAAAAATTATTGATAGCGCTGTATTCCCTGGCTTGCAAGGTGGTCCTTTGATGCATGTAATAGCTGCAAAAGCTGTTAACTTCCAGGAAGTCCTTTCAAATGAATTCAAGCAGTACCAGTCACAAATAGTAAAAAATGCCAACACTTTAGCAAACACGTTGATCGAGAAGGGTTTTGATCTTGTATCAAACGGGACAGACAATCATCTTATGCTTGTTGACCTTACAAACATGAATGTTACAGGTAAAGCTGCACAGCTTATGCTTGATGATGTATTGATAACTGTTAATAAAAACGGTATACCTTTTGATACACAGAGTCCTTTTGTCACGAGTGGCATAAGAATAGGTACACCGGCTGTAACTGCAAGAGGGATGAAGGAAGATGACATGATAGTAATTGCAGATTTGATACACAAGGCGATAACAGATTTTGAGAATTCGAAAAACAGCATAATAGAAAGAGTTGGCGAACTCTGCGGCAAGTATCCTCTTTATTAACAAAACCGTAATAACGATTAGAATTTTTATAAAAGACACTCGAAAGGGTGTCTTTTTCTGATGTAAATAATTACAAGTTTATTTTTTGGTTATATGATTAATATTTTCCACAAATTATGTTATAATTTAGCATATATATTTATAGGTTATTAGATGCTCTCAAACTATCTTCATTGATTGCATTTCTAACTCAAGAAATTAGGAATCTGTTCTGTAAGTTCATCAGAGCATAATACGGAGGAAACAAAATGAAAAAGAGGCGTTTATATGTTTCAGTTGCTGTAGTACTGATTCTCACACTAATGCTGAGTATTACAACCAGTGCCGGTTCAGCAGGTATAATTAAGATTTTTGTTAATGAAAAACCTGCCGGTATTGATGCAAAGCAGATTAACGGAGAAATATATGTTCCACTAAAGGCTGTAGGGGAAAGCCTGGGAGCAAAGATTCAAGTTTCCGGAGATAAAAAGACCGTACATATCAGCAACAGTGAAAACAGTGTTGCATCTGTAATTAACAAGGTAGGTCCTTCGGTAGTTGGAATAATCGGAAACGTAAAGATGACAGGCAGCTACTATGATACTGAATCCAGAGAAGGTATGGCTTTTGGCACCGGCGTGATAATAAGGTCAAACGGATACATAATTACTAATACTCACGTAGTAAAGGATATGGAGAACATAATCGTTGTTCTTTCAAACAGTAAAGCATACCAGGCAAGATTGAAGGCAATGGATGAAAAGACCGATCTGGCTATGATAAAAATTGATAAAGGTACACTTACACCAGCGGTATTTGGTGAAATGTCCGATATACAGGTAGGAGAGCCTGTAGTTGCAATAGGCACACCTTTATCCCTGACTCTTAGAAACTCTGCAACAAAAGGTATTATCAGCGGTCTAAACCGTTCCATACAAAGCGACTATAAATTTATTCAGTCCGATGCAGCTATAAATGGGGGAAATAGTGGAGGCCCCATCGTTAATATGGATGGAAGGGTAATAGGAATAAACAGTATAAAATATACAGGGATTGGCGTTGAAGGATTAACATTTTCCATCCCAATTGATACGGTGAAATATGCTATTGATCATTTTATGAAATTTGGAGAAATAAGAAGACCTTATCTCGGAGCAAGTTTTGCTGAAGGTATTGCAGCAAGGTATGGACTACCTTCGAATGAAGGCCTCACGGTTACTGAAATAGAAGCGGATTCACCTGCAAAAAAATACGGTCTTAAAGAAGAAGATATAATTATTGCTGTCAATGGAATAAATGTAACTACTATAGTTGATTATAACGAGGAAATGAAAAAGTATCTTCCTGGGGCATCAGCAACTCTTTCAGTCAAGAGGGATGAAAAGACGATAAAAGTCAAGGTAGTACTGGCGGCAGAGCCAAAGAAATAGCTAAATCGATCAGTGTGATAGATTTAGATAAGGTGAAACAAAATATTTTTTGAAAGGAGATTCGACAGGTCGCAAGACCATCGAATTAACGCTTATGAGACGGATAATTTCATTTATAACCTGTATTATGGTTGTTTTTACGTTTTGTATCCCTGCTTATGCAGCCAATAATGATATGTTGATAATAAAGTTTCAGATAGGAAGCACAAAACTGACAATAAACGGAAAAGTTCAGAATACAGTAAAGCCATATGTTTCAAATAATACTGTATTTGTGCCTATGCGTCCCATACTTGAGGCTTATGGAGCTGAAATCAATCCAAAAACAAAAGGGAACTTAAATCTGGTATATAGGGATATCGTAGTAAACATTACTATAGGAAGTAAGGTGTATTCAGCTAATGATACAAAGAAAAACCTGCCGGCAGCACCTGTGATTGTAGAAAAGGAAATCATGGTACCGGCACAGTTCATAACCGATAATTTTGGCGGAAAGCTATCTTCTGATAAAAGTAAGAAAAACTATACACTTATACTTGATGATGATGGGGCGATTGTTGATTTTTCTACTGTAATAGGCAGTATAAACAAGCCTAAAATAGGCAACAGCTATTTCGGGTGGAGCATGAACATTCCAAAAGGCTCTCAAATCGTAAGCACAAGTTTTTCATCCAAAACTGTTTCTATAGAAAATATGATGAATGAGCTATATATTGACGTGGATGTAAGCCTTGAAGAAGAGCAAAAGCTTGAAGAACTTGCTGCGGAAATAAAGGAGACAAAGAACAGCTACTATTCGGATTTTCCGGGAAAAATCCAGGATGTGTATGTAAACACAAAATCCTCACCCGTCTGTGTAGAAATACTGGGAACCGTGTATGGAAAGGGTGCAGCAATACAAAGAATAGTGTTTAGCAATGGCTATAAATACAAATATTCAATTTCTACAACTAAAGAAACAAACCCTGTTAAAGTCAAGGAAAAGCCTTTATTGGCGAGTATATTGAACTCATTTAAGCTTGGATTCAAAGGATTACAAAAAGATGTATATAATATTTCAAAAGTAAATGAAAATAATATGGTCAAATATACAGATAGTGTATTTGGGTTTACAATGGAAGTATTTCCTGAATGGGATATGATAAAGAATTATTCATATAACATTTACGACAGCTACAGTGTAAAAATAGGAGCAAGCCAGAATGAGTTTATAAGTATATATCCGAAAAATGCAGAAAAAATTGAGGATATGGATAAGTATATTGATAATATCAAAGCTGAATATGATGCATTGTATAATCCCAAATACTATACTTTCTTAGAGAAAAAGACAGTAGAGCTCTCCAATTTAAAGCTGTATAAAATAGTTTATATGATACAACTCAAGGACCAGAAGTATGTTTTTGAAGATAATTACACATTACAGGGGAATGTATTATTTAATATTTCTTTGAAATCTCCTGAAGACAAATATACTCTTAATAAGGATAATTACTTAAAGGTATTTGAATCAATCAAGTATACTGCCAAGCTTACTGAAGAAGAAATTAAGAAAATGCTGGGCAGCTCAGAGAGTACAAAAGCATTCAGTAGAGTATCTTCAGACGATGAGCCGACAGATTATGAGAGTAAATCAAACAAGTGGAAAATTAAAATCCCGGGGTATTGGCTGACATTTTCCGGATATGACGAGAGTTCTACAGTTTTCTATAATGAAAAAAATCAGATATATATCGGAATAGAATCTGTAAAAAACACTGCAACAGCCAAATCTCAGGATGACGAGGATAAGTTTTTGACATTTGGGTCGTTCCTTGAAGATGAGGAAAGTATAAAAATAGTTGAGAAGAAAAACCTGGACGTAAAAGGTACTACAGTAAGACAATATTGCTATAAATACGATTCTGATGCTGAAAGCGTTTATGCTCATGTGTTTTTTAACATCATAGAGGGAAAAGACTATTCCTACTGTTTCTTTTATATGGTTCCCGATATCTTTGCATCAGAGAAGAATATAAATGAAATAAATGATGTATGGAATTCCTTCACCATAATTCAATAATAAATGTCAAATGGGCTTCAAGCCCATTTTTTTCTTATAATATAAATTGTTCTATCAAATATGGTATAATATTATTTATCTTAAATATTTCTGTTACTAAAGGGTATAGTGTAATGATAGATAGAAAAGAACCTCTGGCTTACCGGATGTGCCCAAGGACGTTGGAAGAGTATGTTGGACAGGATGAAATAATAGGAAATGGAAAGATGCTTTACAGGATGATAAAGGCAGACCGTATATCATCAATTATCCTGTATGGCCCTCCAGGCACAGGAAAAACTTCATTGGCCAGGATAATTGCTGTTTCAACCAAAAGCAGCTTTGAAAAGTTAAACGCAGTAACTGCAGGAGTTGCAGATATCAAAAGGATTGTTTCCGATACTCAAAATCAGATGCTGAATCCCAAGGGTAAAACTGTACTTTTTGTTGATGAAATTCACAGGTTTAACAAATCTCAGCAGGACGCTCTGCTGCCCTATGTAGAAAATGGAACTATCGTTCTTATAGGTGCTACGACAGAAAACCCTTTTTTTGAAGTTAATAAAGCATTAATATCCAGGTCATCAGTTTTTATGCTGAAACCCCTTTCAGAGCAACAAATAATAAAAGTAATAAATAATGCCCTGAAAGATAAGGAGCGAGGCCTTGGAAACTACGAAATAGAAATTGACGAAAATGCATCCTCCTATCTTGCATCAGTATGTAACGGAGATGCCCGCATTGCGTTGAATGCTCTTGAGCTCGCTGTAATGACTTCTGGACTGGAATCAGATGGGAAAATTCATATAGACCTGTCTACAATTGAGGAATGCGTCCAGAAAAGGGCTGTAATGTTTGATAAATCAGGAGAAAACCATTACGATAATATCAGTGCATTTATTAAATCCATGCGTGGAAGTGATCCTGATGCAGCGATTTTTTATCTTGCAAGAGCTGTCTATGCAGGTGAAGATCCGGAATTCCTTGCCAGGAGAATAATCATATGTGCGTCAGAGGATGTAGGTATGGCGAATCCGGCTGCTTTACAATTTGCCGTAGCTGCGGCTGAAGCAGTAAAAATGATTGGAATGCCCGAAGCAAAGCTGATTCTCGCACATGCTGCTGTCATGGTAGCTACAAGTCCTAAATCCAATTCATGCTATGCAGCAATTGGCAAAGCTCTTGAGGATGTTGAAAACAAACGCACGGGTGAAGTACCAATGCATTTAAGGAACGCTGTTACTAATGGAATGAAAAATCTTGGTTATGGAATCGGATACAAGTATGTTCACGATTATCCGGGGAATATAGTTGATCAACAATATCTGCCGGAAGAGATGAAAGGTACAATATATTATAAACCCACCACAAACGGCTATGAAAACAGGATAAAAGAGTGGTTGGATAAACGAAGGCAAGAGTAAAAAGGAGACCAATATGTGGAGAAGAATACTTGCATGGATAGTTTTAGCAGGCTTTGTGCTTTTATTAGCTAATATAATTTTCATAGGTTACTATAGGATGCAAAGCATCGGGATTTATGCCTTTATTGCTTTATTATTTTTATTTACTAGTAAAATAGGCAAAAAAACTCAATGATATTTTGCGAAAATTATATTATTATAACTGAGTCTATGGTATATTTATAGTTGATTTTACTTAAAAACTACATCATACAGAGGTGATACAAGATGCAATTTAAATACGGTTTTGGAAAGACATACAAAGAATTCAGCATAGAGGATAAAAATGTTCTCATGGAGCTCAGGCAAAATGAAGTTAAGATAGAACTAAGCGGAAGTGAAGAAGTTGCCAGGGCCATAAAAAATCCGATAGACACAAAAAGACTGTCCGAAATAGTTAAGCGCGGTGAGCGGATTGTAATAATTACAAGTGATATAACAAGACCAATGCCAAGCAAGATAGTACTTCCTCCCTTGATTGAGGAATTGGCATCTGGTGGAATAAAAGATGAGGATATAAAAATTGTATTTGCACTGGGAAGTCACCGTAAGCACACTGAAGAAGAAATGAAATACCTGGTAGGAGAAGACATATATAGCAGGATAAAGTGTGTAGATAGTGATCCGGAAGATTGTATGAGATTGGGTTCTACTTCGTCGGGAACTCCGGTAGATATATATAGTGAAGTTGCTAAAGCTGACAGAAGAATATGTCTTGGGAATATTGAATTCCACTATTTTGCAGGCTACAGCGGAGGCGCTAAAGCAATTATGCCTGGGGTATCTACAAGAGATGCAATACAGGCAAATCACAGTGCAATGGTTAAAGAAGCGGCAAAAGCCGGAGCAATTGACGATAATCCCGTCAGAAAGGATATTGATGAAGTTGCTCAATTCGTACCTATTGATTTCATTGTAAATGTTGTACTTGATGAACAGAAAAATGTAATAAAAGCTGTAGCTGGTCATTACAAATTTGCACACAGAGAAGGCTGTAGATTCCTTGACAGTCTTTATAAAGTTGAAATACCGGAAAAAGCCGATATAGTAGTCGCTACTCCAGGAGGATATCCAAAGGATATAAATCTTTATCAGGCACAGAAAGCACTTGATAATGCCAAACATGCTGTAAAAGATGGGGGCATAATCATAATGCTTGCTTCCTGTGCTGAAGGACTTGGAGAGGAAGTTTTTGAAAGATGGATAAGAAACGCAAAATCACCAGACAGCATGATAGAAGATATTCAGAAAAATTTTGAACTCGGCGGACATAAAGCAGCTGCAATAGCTCTTGTTCAAAAAAAGGCAAAAATCTATCTGGTATCCGATTTGGATAAAAATTTTGTCAAGAGTATGTTTATGGAGCCTTTTGACGACATGAATGCTGCTTTGAAACAGGCGTTTATTGAACAGGGAAATGAAGCAAAAGTAATTCTTATGCCTTATGGAGGGTCAACATTACCTGTAATGAAAAGAGGTTAAGTTTATGTCAGAAAATGACGCTGATATTAGTGATGAACAAATCTTGGATGAGTTTATTATTAGGAGAAAGCGTAGGAGTCTAACATTAGGGTTATTTATATTATTCCTTGCTCTCGGGCTTCCGTGCCTCATGTATTTCCTGGATGCCGGAGAAGCTGTAGGAAATGCAAAGTACCTAGGTATATTATCTATAGTATTTATGTTTGTGTGCCTTGTTGTATTTGAATTTATCAACTGGAGATGTCCTATATGCAGCAGGTATTTGAAACTGTCAGGCAATACAACTTTTTGTCCACACTGTAAGACAAGGCTTAAATATTAGCTTATAGCTGCATATAAATACCACTCTTGGTTAATAATTATTGATGTATGACACAATGGTTCATATATCAATAAAAATTAGTCAGGAGTGGTATTTATCGTTGTAGCAGTTGAAAAGCAACTAAAAGACATAATAGATGGCTTGAAAAAAAAGGGACATGAAGTGGTTGATATTGAGACTTATAATTACCCTATAGATGCAATTGTTTATGAGGGAAATTCTTATCAGATATCGTACGTATCAAGAAACAATATGCCTGAAATGACATCAGGAACAAGGAGCAACTATGGAGTTCTTATTATTAATTCATTGGGGAAAAGTATAGATCAAATAGACGAAATGCTTCATTTGAGGTGCTACAGCCACTTATTCTAGCAAAAAATAAATCATAAAACCTTCTTTGGATAAATAGAAAACGATACGATAAGTTGTTGACAAATATTTCACAAAATGCTAATCTAATAAATATAATACCAAGTAATGTAGTTGGAATTAAGAATTTGTGAGGAAATGTGGAGGAAAACATATGAAACTTTCCACAAAAGGCAGATATGGAGTTAAAGCAATGCTTGATTTGGCAGTTCACAGCTCTGAAGGCCAGATAGCATTGAAGAATATTGCTGAGAGACAAGATATTTCTGAAAATTATCTTGAACAACTGTTTGCAATTTTAAGAAAGTCAGGTCTTGTGAAAAGTATAAGAGGGGCCCAGGGGGGCTATATTCTTTCCCAAAGTCCGGAAAATATTACTGTGGGTTCAATTTTGCGTGCACTTGAAGGATCACTGGCACCTGTGGAATGTGTTACAGAAACAGACCCTATACATTGTAACAGGTCTGAAAAATGTGTTACAAAAATCGTATGGAGCAAAATACGGGATAAAGTAAACGAGGTAGTAGACTCTATAACTTTAGCTGACCTTATAGAGGAATACAAAAGGACAAACAACATTAATGAAAGTTATATTTTTTATATCTGAGTATAATTCCTAGAACAGTAGTAGAAATTATTGTTTAGATATTATTCCTTAGGGAATAAATAATTGCTAGGACGAGAGGCATTCAATTAATGCATAATTTACATTAAGGAGTTTTATTATGGGTGACAGATTTGTTTATTTAGATCATGCAGCCACTACTTCAGTCAAGCCTGAGGTGTTGGAAACAATGATCCCATATTTTACAGAAAAGTTCGGCAACGCATCATCGATATATTCAGTCGGTAGAGACAGTAAAAGAGCTATTGAAGAAGCTAGAGATAAAGTAGCTGCAGCTTTGGGAGCACAATCAAAGGAAATATTTTTTACAGGATCTGGTTCTGAATCCGACAACTGGGCGCTTAAAGGAATTGCTTATGCAAACAGAAACAAGGGAAATCATATCATAACAACAAGTATTGAGCACCCGGGGGTAATGAATACATGCCAGTATTTGGAGAGCGAAGGTTTTGAGGTTACTTATTTACCTGTTGATGAGAATGGTCTGATATCTCCCGAACAAGTCAGAAATGCAATAAAACCGGCTACCATACTAATTTCTGTTATGTTTGCAAATAATGAAATCGGTACTATTCAACCCATAGGGGAAATCGGAAAGATCGCAAGAGAAAAGGGAGTATATTTTCATACTGATGCTGTACAGGCTGTTGGTAATATTCATATTAACGTAACTGATATGAACATAGATCTTTTATCACTGTCCGCGCACAAATTTTATGGCCCTAAAGGTGTAGGCGCACTATATATAAGAAAAGGTGTAAAGATAACTTCTTTCATGCATGGCGGCCATCAGGAGCGGGGAAGAAGGGCGAGCACGGAAAATATACCGGGTATAGTCGGACTGGGTAAAGCCATTGAGTTGGCCACAAACAACCTTGAAGAGTACAACCGGAAGCTGTTGGAGCTTAGAGAAAGAACTATCGAAGAAATAATAAAAAGGATCCCCTTTGTCAAACTAAATGGTGACAGAAATAAGAGACTTTCTGGCAATGTAAATTTTTCTTTTGAATTTATTGAAGGTGAGTCTTTACTATTGATGCTCGATATGAAAGGAATAGCAGCTTCAAGCGGATCTGCCTGTACATCGGGTTCTTTAGACCCTTCACATGTTTTGTTGGCTATCGGACTTCCTCATGAGATAGCTCATGGCTCGTTAAGGATTACATTTGGAGATGAAAATACGCATGAAGATGTGAACTATCTACTTGAAGTACTACCTGTCATTGTAGAACGTTTAAGAGAAATGTCACCTCTATATGAAGCAGTAAGAAAGTGACAGATATTAAGTAATTGATAATTTTTCATAAATGAAAGAGGGATATATATGTATAGTGAAAAAGTTATGGATCATTTTATGAATCCAAGAAATGTAGGAGAAATAGAAAATGCTGATGGAGTAGGACAGGTAGGTAATGCAAAATGCGGAGATATAATGAAAATGTACCTGAAGATTGAGGATAACATTATAAAAGACGCAAAATTCAAAACTTTTGGGTGTGGTGCTGCAGTGGCAACAAGCAGTATGGCAACTGAACTGGTTGTCGGAAAAACCGTAGAAGAAGCATTGCAGATTACAAACAAAGCTGTTGCTGAAGCTCTTGACGGACTTCCGCCAGCAAAAATGCACTGTTCTAATCTCGCAGAAGAGGCGATAAGATCTGCGATTGAAGATTATAAAAGAAAGAATGGTCTTACAGAGGAAAGAGATAACTGTAATGCATGCGGCAGAAGATGTGATGATATGCACCATCATCATGGGATAGAAGAAGACGAAGATTTATAAAGTTGACAATTGCCAGACAGTAAAAACACGGGAGAGATAATATTGTCCAAGAAGAAGGTAATGTTGGGTATGAGCGGTGGTGTGGACAGTTCTGTCGCCGCTGCTGTATTATTGGAAAAAGGTTATGATGTAATTGGCGTTACAATGCAAATCTGGCCTGATATGGATGAAGAACGGCAAAAAACGGAAGGCGGGTGTTGCTCTCTCTCCGCAGTAGATGATGCGCGAAGAGTAGCAAACAAGCTTGGAATACCTTACTATGTAATGAATTTCAAGGAAGTATTCGAAAAAAAGGTTATCAATTATTTTAAGGATGAATATCTGAAAGGCAGAACTCCTAATCCATGTATTGCATGTAACAGACATGTGAAATTTGATGCTATGCTGAAGAAAGCTGCTTCAATGGGTATTGACTATATTGCTACGGGTCATTATGCTAAAATCGAATATGATGATAATAAGGGCAGGTATTTACTCAGAAAATCAGTAACTGATAAAAAGGATCAGACTTATGCATTATATACACTTACACAGGAACAATTATCCAGGACTCTTATGCCTATAGGAGATTATTCTAAGGAAAGAGTACGGGAAATAGCTAAAGAAATAGGTCTTACAGTCGCTACAAAACCTGATAGCCAGGAGATATGCTTTGTAGAAGATAATGATTACGGCAGGTTTATAAGTGAGAATACGGATTGCAAGATAGTACCGGGAAATTTTGTAGATACAAAGGGTAATATTCTTGGAAAGCATAAAGGGATTGTCCATTATACCATAGGACAAAGAAAGGGCCTGGGAATAGCACTAGGAAAACCTATGTTCGTTGTTGAGATAAATATCCAGACTAATAACGTTGTACTTGGAGATGAGTCTGAAGTGTTTTCCAGAAGTTTAACAGCCAGTGATTTAAACTTTATTACAATCGATCACCTTGACAATGAAATGAAAGTTAAGGCAAAAATCAGATATTCTGCAAAAGAAGCGGATGCGATTATATATCCTTATAAAGACAATAAGGCAAAAGTTGTTTTTGAAAACCCGGTAAGAGCGATAACCCCAGGACAAGCAGTAGTTTTTTATGATGATGATACAGTTGTCGGCGGAGGAACCATAGAAGGTAATGCTGATAAATAAAATAATCTAGGCTGTGATTAAGCTTACTAATGATCTTAATCACAGCTTTTTTATAGTTTGTCGAATACAGGTTTTCTGTTTTCAAAATGAGCAGTATACTTTATATCCATATCTACCAACATTTCTCTAACGACATCAAAGCTATGACCTACATGTTCGGGATAATGAGCATCCGAACCGATGGTTATTATCTCACCACCAAGTTCTTTATACCTTTTTACTATATCAAAGTCGGGAATTGGTGAAAAAAGATCGCCCCGATAACCTTGAGAATTTATTTCTATACCTTTCCCGTCTAAGATTACGTTTTTCAATATTGAATCAATCAAATCACAAAAATCATCATATCTTAATGACCTGTCATCATAACTACAATACCTTCTGATATATCCTATATGCCCTATAACATCGTAATTTTTAAAATTCCTTACTCCGAATTCTATTTCTTGAAGATATCTGGAAAAAGATTTTTGTTTTGTTTTACCTTTGTAATATTCACCTGTATAAGGATCAACTCTATCGATTACATGTATGGATGCTATAACAAAATCAAATCCATATTTTTCGACTATTTCTACAGTTTCACTAATAACATGGGGTTGAATACCAACTTCTATACCTTTTATTACCTTTATCTTTTTAATGTAATCGTTTTTTATGCGGTCCATTATATTGGAATAGCTGTTAAAATCTATATTAAATAAAGAATTATAGTCAGGATAATCCAAATCAAGGTGATCAGTAAAAGCTATTCCATCCAGACCGATGTTTATAGCTGCTTCACAGGCTTTTTCTACAGGCATCTGGCTATCACCGGAAAAATTGCTGTGAACATGACAATCAAACATAAAAAACCTCCTAGTAATTATTAATACTAATATATTCTAGCACTAAAAATTAATCTGAACAAATCATTTTTATTAAGTGTTCTATGTGTAGTTTACCATTTATAGAGTTATATAGTATAATATTGATATATTATTTAGTTTTTTGTCAAAAGCATAACTTTTCGGGGGAACAATAGATGACGTTGAGGAAAAAAACACTGGTTGTTTTTAGTTGTGCACTTTTAGGCGTAATATTTGTTACACTAATATTCGCAGAAAAAATTCTATTGAAAAGCTATGAAAATATGGAGAATCAAGCCTGTGAACGAAGTCTTGAAATGGC
This sequence comes from Clostridia bacterium, assembly GCA_026414765.1. Classification (NCBI taxonomy): domain Bacteria; kingdom Bacillati; phylum Bacillota; class Clostridia; species Clostridia bacterium. Next base: position 75,796 of record JAOAIJ010000027.1, read on the forward strand.
TTATGACAATCTAAATGACGACATACTTCAGTTGAATTCGATAGGAGGAGACTGGTCAGTCTGGGATGACACTTACAATTTTGTTATTAGCCAAAATTCCGACTATATAAAGTCAAATCTTTCCGATGAGACCTTTAAAACCCTTAAAATAAACTTTATGGGTTTTTACAGTCACGAAGGCAAGTCTATACACACTAAAAACTATGATCTTCAGAATCAAAAGGAAATGATGGTTCCTTATGGCTTGGAAGAAAAACTTAATCAGGTACTCGGTTTATTAATTAATAATGGAAAAAGTGGAATGAGTGGAATTATTGAATTAGATTCAGGTCCAGCCATTATTTATATAAACTCAGTTTTGAAAAGTGACGGTAGTGGTCCTGCTGTGGGATTTCTGGCCATAATAAGAGAATTTAACCGTCATCAGATAAACCGATTATCTCGCATTTTACATAAAGAAATGGATATAAAATCAATAAATGATCCTGATCTTTCAAAGGATTTTGTTGAGGCCAAAAATAAAATTACACCTGCAAATCCCATCTATATAGTCCCTATTAAGAATAATATTATAGCAGGCTATAAAGTAATAAATGATATTCTTGGAAATCCGTCCTTTATTTTAAAAATCAATATTACCAGAGATATTTATAATAAGGGGCGTCAAGGAACTATACAATTTATGGTTGTTTGTCTGTTTGTGAGTCTGTTTTTCTTCATACTTACCATCTTGATAAATGAAAGATTGGTAATACGCAGATTACTGGATTTAAGCAGAAGTGTTACGGATATAAGTACAAGCAAAGGTTTTTCTGAAAGGATTCTTGTAGAAGGCAGCGACGAGATATCCAGTTTGTCTGTTTCTATAAACAGTATGCTTGGAACCCATTCTTATCATATAGAACAGTTGACAGATAAGACAAAGCAGCTGACAGAATTTAAAATATATTTGGAATCGGTTTTTAATACAGTTTCAGACGGCATATGTGTTCTTGACCTGAACGAACGTATACAAAATTGCAATACCGCATTGCTTTCGATGTTTGGATATACTTTTACCGGTGTGAAGAATAAAAATGCTATTGAGTTCTTTTCTCCGAATTCCTTAAACGCTGTAAAGCAGTATAGAAGGGAGCTTCTTGAAAAAGGAAATACACATTTTGAAACCTATATGTGCAGGTATGACGGTTCTACGTTTCCAGCCGAAGTAGATGCATGTGCGCTGAAAGATAAAAATGGCGCTATAAACTCTACAGTGGTTGTTATTAATGATATAACTGAAAGAAAGAAGGCAGAATTTGCGCTAAAAAGAAAGACTGAAGAACAGGCACTGCTGCTTGACAATACAGATATTCAGATATGGTATGTTTCAGACCCCGAAACATATGGATCTGTTAATGATGCACATTCAAGAATGCTCGGAATAGATAGAATTTTTATAGAAAATCAAAAAGTTTACAATATTTATAAGGAAAAGAAAATTGCTGATATATATATTAGTGCTTATAAGGAAATCTTCGAGAATAAAAAACGCAAACAGTTTGAAGTAGAATTCAATAATAAGGAAGGCATCTTGCAGGTTTTATTTGTTACTGCAACCCCTAAGCTTGATAAAAAAGGTAATGTGGAATACATAATATGTACTGCAGATGATATTACACAAAGGAAACAATCTGAAGCAGAAATTAAATATCTCAGCTATCATGACAGGTTGACGGGACTATACAACAGAGCATTTTTTGAAGATGAGCTTAAGAGAATTGATGATGAATCAATACTCCCGATTTCAATTGTTATCGGTGATATTAACGGATTGAAAATTGCAAATGATGTTTTCGGACATTGCGAGGGAGACAAACTCCTGGTCAGGATTGCAAATATCTTAAAAGAAAGCTGCAGAGAAAAAGATATCATAGCAAGATGGGGTGGTGACGAGTTTGCAATAATTCTGCCGGGAACCTCAGAGCGAGAATCTTTTGAAGTATGCAAAAAAATAATTGATAAATGTAAGGAATCAAATAATGACCTTGTAAAAACAAATATTGCACTTGGAATTTCTACAAGAACCGATATGTCCAAGGATATCCAGCAAATGACCAAAGAGGCTGAAGACGGTATGTACAGGCACAAATTGCTTGATAACAAAAGCTCAAGGAGCTCATATGTTTCTTTACTGGAAAAAGCTCTTTTTGAAAGAAATTATGAAACAGAAGAACATGCGCAGAGGATGCGTAAAATGTCTGTTGAAATGGGAAAAGCAATCGGTCTTTCAGGAAGTAAGCTCGATGAGCTAAATCTTCTTGCTGCATTACATGATATAGGCAAAATTGCTATACCGGACCATATTTTGCTTAAAAATGGTTCGTTAACCGAGGAAGAGTTTGAAACAATGAAAAAGCACCCTGAAATAGGTTATAGAATTGCAGTGTTGTCACCTGAGCTAGCACCTATAGCAGAAGCTATTCTTACCCATCATGAGAGATGGGATGGCAAAGGATATCCACAAGGTATAAAAGGGAAGGATATTCAAGAAATTTCGAGAATAATATCTATAGTTGATGCTTTTGATGTTATGACTAACAAGAGGCCGTATAAGGATGCAGTGAGTAAGGAAGAGGCATTAAGTGAAATAAAAAAATGTTCAGGGACTCAGTTTGATCCTGAACTGGTAAAGGTTTTCATAGATCTAATTGGAAAATCAAACTAAATGCAAATATGAAAACTTTATTATGGCTTAAAGACATTTTTATTGCACAAAATAATTTCAATAAGATAAATCCGCAACTTGAGGAGGAGCAAAAAATGGAAGAGAATAAATCTTCAGGACAGAAGCTTCAGGAGCAGCTTTTATATAGTACAAAAAATGCCTGGGAAAAATCTTCGGATGAGGATAAAAAGAATTCATTTGAATTTTGTGAAAAATATAAAAATTTCTTAGATAAAGGAAAAACTGAAAGGGAGTTTACTGAAGAGGTAGAGAAAGCAGCGCTGGAAGCCGGTTTTGTAAAAACAGAAGATATATTAAAGTCTGGGAAAAAGTTAACTTCAGGAATGAAAGTATACGAAGTTAACAGAGGTAAATCCGTTGTTTTAGCTATAATCGGGAACAAACCACTCGTAGAAGGGTTAAATATAATCGGAGCTCATATTGATTCTCCTAGGATTGATCTAAAACAAAATCCTGTATATGAAGATTCCGGGTTGGTTCTTCTGAAAACTCATTATTATGGAGGAATCAAGAAGTACCAATGGGTAACTATACCATTGGCTCTTCATGGCATTTTAGTCAAAGGCAATGGTGAAACTGTAAAAGTTAATATAGGGGAAGATGAAAGCGATTGCGTATTTACCATTACAGATTTACTGCCGCATCTTGCAGCAGACCAAATGCATAAAAAGATGAGCGATGCGATAACAGGCGAGGGATTAAACCTTTTATTCGGATCAATTCCTTATAACGATGAAAAAATAAAAGAAAAAGTTAAACTAAACATATTAAAACTTCTGAATGATAAATACGGAATCATAGAGGAAGACTTTATTTCTGCAGAGCTGGAAATTGTTCCTGCATTTAGGGCAAAAGATGTAGGCTTTGACAGAAGTATGGTTGGTGCATATGGACAGGATGACAGGGTATGTGCTTATAGTGCTTTTAAAGCACTTATAGATGCTGAAAGAGTAGAAAGAACAGCAGTTTGCATCCTAACTGATAAGGAGGAAATCGGTAGTGTAGGGAATACAGGTGCAGAATCGGTGCTTTTTGAAAATTTTGCAGCAGCCCTTTGTGCTTATAGTACGGATAACTATTCAGATATTATGTTTAGGAAATGTCTTGTCAATTCAAGAATGCTTTCAGCAGACGTAAATCCTGGCGTCGATCCTAACTACGAGGGTGTACAGGATAAGCGAAACGCCTCATACATGGGTAAAGGACCGGTAATACAAAAATATACAGGCGTAAGAGGTAAGGTAGGAGGAAGTGATGCAAACGCTGAATTTCTCGGTTTTGTAAGAAAGTTATTGAATGAAAACAATATCCTTTGGCAAACAGGAGAGCTTGGAAAAGTAGATCAGGGTGGAGGAGGCACTATTGCTGAATATATAGCAAATCTTGGTGTAGATGTGCTCGATTGTGGAGTACCAATACTTTCAATGCATTCCCCATTTGAAATAACCAGTAAAATCGATATTTATCTGAATTATAAAGCAAATATCTTCTTTTACAGGTCTGTATAAGAAGGCTCGATTTAATATGCCAGGAGGAAAAATGAACATAAAAGCAGCGATTTTCGATCTGGATGGTACATTAGCAGATACTATCCCTGTTACAATAAAAGCAATAAAAGAGACTGTGAGAGAACTCAAAGGCGAAGAATTGACCGATGAAGAGATTTTGAAGGAATTTGGCCCTGTAGATACTGAAATTGTAAAGAAGTTAGTAGATGGAGTCAGGAAAGAGCTGGTTGAAGAGCGTTATATAAAGATATTCAGTGAAAGCTTTGATAAGTGTGTTCGTCCTATAGAGGGGATTATTGAACTGCTAGATTTTATCAAATCAAAGGGGATAAGGCTTGGCCTCTTTACCGGCAGAGGCATCAGAGCTACAGAAATAATTATAGAAAAACTCAGACTAAAAGAATATTTTGATATAGTAATCGCAGGAGAACATACCAGAAAACCAAAGCCGGACCCGGAGGGAATAATGCTTGCCCTTGAAAAGCTGGGTATAAGAGCAGATGAAAGTGTATATACTGGTGATTTTGACGTGGATATAAAGGCGAGCAGGGCGGCTGGAACCAAATCAGTTCTTGCTTTATGGTCTTCTACAGGTTCCGAGGATTTAATAGGTCTTAAGCCTGACAAATACTTCCGAAAGCCGGATGAATTTATAAAATGGTTAGGTAACACGACAGATTAATCTAAAATTATTTTACACTAAACTTTTTTTATATCGCAAAAACCACAGATAGATTTTCTGTGGTTTTTGTGGTATAAAATATGAATGACGTACAGCTTTGTTATTGTGAGGAGCGAAGCGATGTAACCATCTCATACATTGCTGTAATGTTATTCATTCTTTGAGCAGCACCGGGAACACCCCTTGATTTATTTATCCTTCCCCCGAATTCTTCAATTAACAAACCATTTACGCTTGAATATTCACTATTCATATTTTCATTATAGTAAATCTGTGCCTGATATAATTTGGTCATCATTTCCTTTTCAGGCATATTGGAACCATCATTATCAGTTACATCTTTATATATATTCTTTGTAATATTCTCTGCTTTATCTTTTGTCTTTACTGGATTCTTCTCAGCTTCAGACAAATATTTTATCAAAGATTCTGTCATAACGACACCCTGCAAGCCAGTGTCTCCTATTTTGTATTCACTTGCTATACTGCTTTCTTTTTCTCCTCCATTCTGAGCCTGTCCCGATTGTTCCGGACTTTTGTTCTCCTCCGATGTTTTCTGTTTTTGTGTAGTGGTTTGTTGTTTCTTTTGTGCTTGTACATTATTTTGGGGTGGAGTACCATATCCTACCATTACTAACATAAGGACAAAGCAAGCGAAACCACCACTAAAGGCTTTTAGTAACTTATGTTTCTGTCCTTTGTTTTTTTTCCATAAAACAATAGGAACAATAATAATTCCTAGTGCAGAAAGCAATCCAATAAAAGAAATCAATTTAAATCCTTCCTCTCTATCTATACATTAACTGTTATTTTACATAATCCAAGCAACTCACATTTATTAATGGAATACTGGATAATTAGCTTTTGGATGTACAAATTATACGATTACTTGCGATAATAAACAACAGGTAAGTTATACCTACATAACGCCAAGTTTTTTAGGTTTGAAAGTATTTGTTATTACGATTTTTACATTATGTCATTATTAATATTAATTTTTATAAAGTGCCTTAAAATTTTACTACATTAAGTAAAAATCTTTGAACCTTTGTATTTCAGATGGTATAATATGGGTATATTTATTTAAAACTATGGAGCTAAAATGAAATCAATTGTATTAACTGGTGGAGGCTCATCTGGGCACGTTACACCGAATATTGCTTTAATATCAAAACTAAAAGAACGAAATTGTGAAATAAATTATATAGGTTCAGAAAATGGAATTGAAAAACAATTAATAATGAATGAGAATATAACTTATCACTCAATCAAAGCAGGTAAACTAAGACGGTATTTTGATTTGAAAAATATTACAGATATATATCGTGTTATGGATGGATTTAGACAGTCTGTTTCGATAATGAGAAAATTAAAACCGGATATCTTATTTAGTAAGGGTGGTTTTGTTTCTTGTCCAGTTGTATGGGCAGCTTGGATATGTAAAGTTCCTGTAGTAATACATGAGTCAGATATGACACCTGGCTTAACAAATCGATTGTCAATACCATTTTCTAAGAAGATATGTTTTACTTTTCCTGAATCAAAGGAACACATTTCCAAAGAAAAAGGTATTTTAACCGGCATTCCTATAAGACAATCCTTATTTACAGGTGAAAAGAGTAAAGGCCAAAAAATATGTGAATTTAATGATGATAGGCCTGTTTTGATGGTTGTCGGTGGTAGTCAAGGTGCTGAAAATATTAACAAGGTAATTAGAAATAACCTAGATAGGCTTATCAAGGAATATAATATATGTCACATATGTGGTAAAGGTAATCTTGCTAGTAATCTTCAAAATATTAAAGGGTATAAGCAGTTCGAATATATAAAGGAGGAGCAGCCACATTTATATTCATTGGCTGATGTAGTTATTTCTAGAGCAGGCGCAACTACTTTATTTGAGTTGATAGCTTTAAGAAAGCCTAATTTACTTATACCATTATCTAAAAATGCTAGTCGAGGAGATCAAATCTTGAATGCAGAATCATTCAGAAAACAAGAGACTGTAGGAAATTACGTGTAAAAACGTAAATTCCTACAGTCTCTTTGTTTGGGTAATGAAGAACCTGTAGGATTTATGGCAACTATTAATAATAGATCTTACAGGAGGAATAACAAGTATGAATGAACCGGCAATCA